>CADAGA010000186.1 GCA_902787275.1 Oscillospiraceae bacterium
GTGATGATCGGCTCGATCCTGTTCAACTGGCTGATGGGTCTTCTGACCGAACGCTTCCGGGAGAAGAAGACGGCGAAGATTTGGATCGTGCTGGACGTGGCGGGCAATCTCGGATTGCTGTTCGTGTTCAAGTATCTTACGTTCGCTATGCAGAATGTCAAAACGCTCTTCGGCGCGTCGTTCACGGTGCCGCAGATCGCGCTGCCGATCGGCATCAGTTTTTTTACGTTCCAGGCGATGTCCTACGTGCTGGACGTCTACCGCGGCGACGGCGAGGTGCAGAAGAATCCGCTGTACGTGGGTCTGTATATCTCTCTGTTTCCGCAGCTCATCGCCGGTCCGATCGTCCGGTACCAGACCGTTGCGCAGGAGATCCGAAACCGTAAAGAAACGTGGGACGATTTTTCCGAAGGCGTGCAGCGCTTTATGGTCGGCTTTCTCAAGAAGGTGCTGCTTGCGAACACTATGGCGATCATCGCGGACGGCGTGTTCGACAGGGAATCACCCGTTTGCGCGGCGGCTTCGTGGCTGGGGCTGATCGCCTATACGCTGCAGATCTATTACGATTTCTCCGGCTATTCCGATATGGGCATCGGCCTCGGCCGGATGTTCGGCTTTCACTTCCTCGAAAACTTCGACCATCCCTATATTTCCACGTCCGTCACGGAATTCTGGCGGCGCTGGCATATCTCGCTCGGCACGTGGTTCCGTGACTACGTCTACATTCCGCTCGGCGGCAGCCGTGTCAGAAAGCCGCGGCTGGTGCTGAATCTGTTCGTGGTCTGGCTTTTGACCGGCATCTGGCACGGCGCGAACTGGACGTTCGTCGTGTGGGGACTGCTGTATTTCGTGCTGCTGACGTTTGAGAAGCTGACGGGCATTCCGCAGCGACTGAAGCATAAGGCATGGCTGCCGGTCAAATACGTCGTCACCATGGCGTTCGTCTGCCTCGGCTGGCTCGTGTTCCGCGCGGACAGTCTTCCCGCTGCGGCAGACTATTTCCGCAATATGTTCTGCGTGGGCACAGCTGCGGTCGACGACACGTTCTGGTACTACGTCGACAACTATCTTGTTTATCTGATCGCTGCGGCAGCGCTCGCACTTCCGGTCGCGCCGTGGCTGCGCAAAAAGGTCGACGCGATGCAGAAGACGCCGAGAGCGGTTTGCAACACGATCTATGCGGCCGGTCTGATCGCGCTGTTCCTCGTTGCGATCGCGTTCGTCGTAAAGGGTTCGTACAATCCGTTTATTTATTTCAATTTTTGAGCGATGAAGAAAACGATTTCTCTGTTGTTTCTGTCGGTGCTGTTCTGTATGTCTTTGGGCTGTGCCGCGAAGTGCGCGTGGGTCTCTTATCAGGAGTGTATTGCGGCGGGCGGCGGAATGAAAGGCGTCAGTGCCGCATATCGGAACATTACGAAAAACGAGCTGTCCTTCTTTGTTTTGGGACGCAACGAGATATGGGTCAACTTGTATGGCGCGGCACAGCGTGCAGCAGGTGTGGACGTGATCCCGGATGAAGATCGGACTGTCTACAGATTGTCCAACGACGCTCTGACGTTTCACAGCCGGGAGGAACCGGCTTTTTCGGCAAAGGAAACGGAAGGCATTTCAACGATCAAAAGCACGTCGGATGCGGCAGGTGCGCAAAGCTGGTTTATTTATATTCCGCGCAAGTTTTGTGAGCAGGAAGTGAGCTTTGCTGCGCGCGGAGTACAGGATGAATCCGCAGAACGGCAGCGTGCTGAAATTGCGGCGTATCGACAGGAAGGGTATTCGGTTCTGGATCTGCACAGCGCCATGCATGCGCAGAAAATGCCACATGTCGATCAGTATTACCGCACGGACCATCACTGGAAAACGAGAACTGCGCTTTGGGCGGCACGGGAGATCGCCGACGCTCTCGGCCTGGACACGTCTGCGCTGCGGGAAGATTGCTTCACCGCCGAGACGTATCCGAATTGCTTTCTCGGCTCTGAAGGAAAACACTGCGGCAGAATTTACAGCAAGCCGGATGATTTTGAGCTGCTTCTGCCGAAAGCGGAAACGTCCTTTACACGGACGTTCTTGAAATCCGAAGAAACCAAAACAGGCAGTTTTGACGAGGTGCTGCTGTTTCGGCGGCATCTGGAACGCACGATCGGCGCCGAAAACGCCTATGCGGTTTTTTTGAACGGCGACGACGCAGTGACCATTCAAAACAATCTAAACCCGAACGGCGTGCATATCACGTTCATAAAGGATTCCTATACGATCAGTGTCGCTCCGTATCTGGCCTTGCTCTGCGGCCGATTGGATCTGCTGGATCCCCGTTACGATAAGGAGATCATCCTTCCTTTCATTCGGGAGAACCGGCCGGACTATGTCTGCGTTTCGGTTTCAAACAGCATGGGCAGTCATACGTTGGAGTTTTAACGGCGCGATGCGTGTCCGGATTCGCGAACGCTTTGTGAAAAAAGGAGATTGAAATGTACACAGATTGGGAAGACTTACAGAAAGACTGTATGTCCTGCACGCGCTGCGGGCTGTGTGAAACACGCACGAATCTGGTGTTCGGCGTGGGCGTGCCGGATGCGGAGATCGTGTTCATCGGCGAGGGCCCCGGCGAGCAGGAGGATCTGCGCGGCGAGCCGTTCGTCGGCAGGGGAGGTCAGCTGCTGGACAAGTATCTCGACGCGATCGGGCTGTCCCGCAAGTCCAACATCTATATCGGCAACATGGTCAAATGCCGCCCGCCGCAGAACCGCGACCCGAAGCCGGAGGAACAGGACGCGTGCATTTTCTGGCTGCGCGAGCAGATCCGGCTGATCCGGCCGAAGATCATCGTCTGCCTCGGCAGGATCTCCGCCCAGCGGATCATCGACCCCGATTTCCGCGTCACGAAGCAGCACGGCGAATTCATCGAAAAGAACGGCGTTTGGATGATGGGAACATTCCATCCGGCGGCGCTGCTGCGCAATCCGCGGCAGAAGCCGGATGCGCTGGAGGATTTCCTGCGTCTGCGCGACAAGATCGGCGAAGTCTGCACGCACACGACGCTTGCGTAAAAAACCGAAAAAAATCTATTGACAACGCGCGCAAAATCGGATATAATATTCGAGCGCGTAAGATGATCCATTAGCTCAGTCGGTAGAGCACTTGACTTTTAATCAAGGTGTCCGGGGTTCGAATCCCCGATGGATCACCAGCAAAAGCCTCGTCGAAAGACGGGGCTTTTTTGTGCCCGCGGCGCGGAGCTGATCTGCCGCGGAAAAACCGCATGCAGCCAAGGCGGGCGCATGCGATCCGTCCGGGAAACCCCGTCGGATGACTGGAGACTGAAAACTAAAAAATGAAGAATACAGCAAAAGACCGCACACCTGTGAAGTGACCCCAAAAAGTTAGACAAAGTTTTTTAGAAAACCTTGTGCAAACTGAATACTAAGCAGCAAGAATGGCTTGAGATCTGTGTTGAGCAGGTGTCAGGCCATTTAGTTTTAGCTTGATTCTGCGGTTGTTGTAGTAATCCAAGTAATCCTTCAATTCCGTACGGAATTGGGTGAGTGAGTCAAAATTCTGCAAATACAATAGTTCAGATTTTAGCAAACCAAAGAAGTTTTCCATCACAGCGTTGTCAAGACAGTTCCCTTTACGACTCATGCTTTGTCTGATCCCTTTGTCTTTCAGCATTTTTTGATAGTGTTTATGCTGATACTGCCAGCCTTGATCTGAATGAAGGATCAAGTTGGTTCCGTCTTGGATCTGCTCGAATGCTTGTGTCAACATTTCTGTTACCATACTGAGCACCGGTCTGTCAAAAATCGTATAAGATACGATATCTCCGCTATGCAAGTCCAAAATTGGCGAAAGGTACAGTTTCTGTCCGAATAAACTAAATTCCGTAACGTCTGTTACCCATTTTTCATTCGGCTTTTCAGTGCTGAAATCCCGTTCAATCAGATTGGGCGCGATCCTGCCGACTTCTCCCTTGTATGATTGATATTTTTTCATTCTGACCTTGCATACAAGCCCAAGTTCTTTCATTAACCGCTGCACGGTCTTATGGTTTATGACAAAGTTTCGATTGTGAAGCTCTTGCGTTATGCGCCTGTAACCATATCGACCTTTGTTTTCAGCAAAGATACTTGCAATTTCTTCCTTGATATCTTTGTATTTGTCTTCATCTGTTCTGTGCTTTTCGTAGTAGTAATAGGTGCTGCGAGGGATCCCGGCGACGTCAATGAGCAGCGATACCTTAAATTCATGCCTTAATTCCCAAATCACTTGCGCTTTTTCTCTTGCCGTACCCTTTCGGAAACCAAGGCATTCAATTTTTTTAAGTAGGCATTCTCCGCTCTTA
>CADAGA010000187.1 GCA_902787275.1 Oscillospiraceae bacterium
GTTGATCAAAACTTCAAAATGCAGATGCGGTCCGGTCGTATTGCCGGTATCGCCGACCTTTCCGATCACTTGTCCCTGCGATACGCTCTGGCCGAGAGAAACAAGAATCGCACTCATATGGTAGTATCGCGTGACAAGACCGTTTCCGTGGTCGATCTCTATGTAGTTGCCGCAGCTCGAGTCGCCGTATCCGACTGTGATGACCTTGCCGCTCTGCGGCGCAACGATATCGTGTCCCATCGTTCTTCCCTTGTCCGAAACGACGATATCAATGCCGTTGTGCTTCTTGCCGTTCTGATAAGCGGGATAGCCGCCGGTGACCTGTGCGTGTGAATCCTGGATCGGGCAGATGAGTCCGCGTGCGCGCGGATTGTTGCTCTCTGACACAGTCGCCGCAATCGTAGCGGGCTGCGTCGTGGTGGTCGTTGTCGTCGTAGTGGTCGTCTCCGTTTTGTCGGGGCCGTTGGCGACCGGTTCCGATTCGTCTGCGGGAAGCGACGTCGTGGTAGTCGTCGTAGTGGTCGTTGGCGCAGCAGTCGTCGTCTCAGGCGCTGCAGTCGTGGCCGGAACAGGATCCTCCTGCACGGATGCGATACGAGCCAGACGCGCGTTCATCTCGGCGTCGATGCGTTCTTCCTCGGCACGCATCTGCGCGTCAAGCTCCTGGTACTCTTTGCTTTCTTTATCAAGCGTTTTGAGAAGCGTGTAAGCCTCGTTGCGCATGGCGTTTGCCGAATTCTTCTTGACAATCAGATCATCCGAAGACGTCGAAATATCCGCCTGCTTGACTTCCAGCTCGGACTTCTGCGTTTCCGCCTCAGCTTTCTTAACCTGTGCGTCCGCGATCGTCTGGTCGAGCTGTGTTTCCATCTCTTCCATGGATTCGATCTGCGCATTCAGACTGTCCAGCATATTCCGATCGTATTCAGTTGCGTTTTTAATATACTGCTGCCAGGTCAGAACGTCCGCCAGACTTCTTGCACCAAGCAAAAGCTCGAGCTCGGAACCGTAACCTGCCATATAATTCTTGGACAGTCGGTCAATTGCTTTCTTATACGTTTTGTCGATTTGCGATTTGGTAACGGCGATGTTGGCGCGCGTTTCGACGATCTGCTTGTCCATCGTTTCGATCTGTTGGTCAAGCTGCTGAATGCTGCCGCTCAACGTGCCGATCTCGGAGTTTAGAAGGTCGATCTTCTTGTTCAGGATCGTGATCTGAACATTCAAGTCCTTGATTTCCGATTCAATCTCGTTTACGACTTCCTTTTGGTCGTTTGATTCTTTCTTTTTTTCGTCGATCAGCTTCTGGTTTTCGCGAATCTGTCGCTCAAGCTTGTCATACTGTGCCTGGAGTTCGAGATCGGATTCCTCAGCATGGGAAACCGGAGCAGGGAGCACAATCACGGCGCAGACGATCACGAATGCAGCGGCAAGCGCTTTGATACGAAGAGTTTTATTTCGCATGATCTGTTCTCCTTTTATCCGGGCATTTTGACAAATTTCAGAGGATTGACGCGCGTGATCACGCCGCCGCGGCTGATGCGCACTTCAAAATGAAGGTGCGGACCCGTCGTGTTTCCGGTGTGACCGGCAAGACCGATCACCTGACCCTGCTTGACGCGGTCGCCTTTTTCCACATACAGCTTTTGCAGGTGATAATAGGCGGTAAACAAACCGTAGCCGTGGTCAATGATGATATAATTGCCCATGGACCAATGGTTGAATCCGTAAGAGATCACCGTTCCGTCAGCGGATGCTACGACGTTTTTTCCTTCGGTTCCACCGCGTACGCAGATATCAAGACCATGGTGTTCGCCGCCGGACGGATACTGTCCGTAGTAGGCGGAAATGTAGCAGTTCTTATACGGAAGCGGCCAGATCAGTTCCATGGATTCCGGTGTCACGACTTTGACGTTTGCGGTCGTCGGGAACGTGATCTCGGTTGTGGGTTCCGTTTCTGTAGATTCCGTCGTTTTCGGCTTGCCTGTGCCGGTATATGCCGTAATGACGGCCGTGCTCTTTTTTGTCGTCGTTTCCGGAACGGCCGAGGTGGAATTGCCGTCTCCGGATGCGTTCGTCACGCTTTCGACGTTCATCGCGTCGTCCGCGGAAGAACCGTATTTGAGCAGATACGCGTTGATCTCCGCATCGACCTTATCCTGCTCCTTGTTCAGCAGCTGCAGCATCGCGCTGTAATCGTTGCTCGTTTCATCCAAGGACTTGAAATAAGCGACCGCTTCGTTGTATTTGTGCTCGGAAAGCTGTTTTTTCATGTCCAGCACGTACTGTGAAGATTCCATATCTGCCTGGCGGTTGGTCAATGCGTTCTTTTCGCCGGAGAGAGACGATTCCTTGGAATCCAGCGCAGTTTTGTCCGCGGTCAACAGCGCGTTGAGATTGTTCAGTTCATCCAGGCGATCTTCAAATTCATCCAGTATCTTCTGGTCGTACGCAGAAAGATTGCGGATGATCTGCAGCTTGGTGAAGAAAGAGGGGAGATCGCGCACGCCAAGCATAACCTCAAGATTTGATGCTGGTCCGCGCATATAGTTGATAATCAGCCGTCCTTTGATCTTTCCAAACAGGATATCCGCCGTGCGCTGTGTGTCGTAGATCTTATCCTCGGTATCGGAGATCGAACCGTTCAGCTGGGTGATCTCGCTGTTGAGCACGGTTATGGACGAATTCAGCTTCGTGATATCTGAATTCAGCACGTTGACGCGCTTTTCAAGGATATTGATCTGACCGTTGAGATCGTTGATGTTGTTTTGGATGACTTCGATGTTTTTGTTTTGCTCTTTTTTGCCGGACTCCACGTCGTCCAGCGTTTTTTCGCCCTCCTGGATCTTTTCCTCCAAACGGTCATACTGCTCCTGCAGCGCAGACAGCTCCTCGCTTGTCGTCAACTCCGGGTTTGTCGTCGTTTCGGGCTTGGTCGTCGTACGGTCGGTGTAATACGTAAAATCCGCGAAAGCCTGCAGACCCAGTCCGCAGCTCAAAAGGAGGATAAGAAGGAGGCAAACGATGCGACGATAATCAGTGATGGTGTTCACGGGCCTCCTCATATTCTTTCTCCTTAAGATACTTCTTAATGGAAATGGAACTGCCGAAGCCGCCGGTCAGAATGCCGATCGCCTCAAAGCCGATCAGGATCCAGTACCAATAATTCACAAAGGGAACGGGTTCAATCAGCTTCAGCGCGCTGAACGCACCGGACAAAGAAGTCAGGATCAGCTGATACAGTCCGAATACGATGCCGAGAGAAACCAATCCGGAGAACGCGCCGAGCACCATGCCTTCGACCATGAACGGCCAGCGAATGAAAGAATTCGTTGCGCCGACGTTTTTCATGATCGAGATCTCAAGACGGCGGCTGTGCATTGTGATGCGGACGGTATTCGCAATAATAAACAAAGAAACGAGCAGCAGCATGGCGATGGCGCCGATGCTGATATAGGACACGGAGCTGCGCAGCGTCACGAGGAAGGAGGCAAGCTCCTTGCTCTGGCGAACGTGCTGGATATTGTCGATCGCTTCGATCTTCTCGAGCGTCTGGTCAAATTGTTCCATATCCGAGAGATGGACCTCAAAAGACGCCGGGATGGTCTCGGCTTCTTTGTCATCAAAATAATCGACGAGCAGATCGCTCTGGATGCTCTCATAGAAATCGCGGCTGTTTTCCTCCGCGGAATGATAGTCGATATGTTCAATATTGGGCAGCGCGTCGATGCTGTTGCCGATCGCTTCGATCTGCTCGGGCGACAGATTGTTGTCCACAAAGACCATGACGACGTTCTGGTCGTCGACTTCATCCAGAAGCGCCTGCACGTTGACGAAACATAAAAAAGCAATACCGATCATGATCAGGCAGGACATGAGCACACACACGGATGCGATGCTCATCGGCCGGTTGACCCAGATATTGCGAAAACCTTCTTTTGTGAGGTAACGAAGACTTCCGGAAGACATACGATACAACTCCTTTCTATTATTCCGCTTCCTCGTCGGACTCGGCGGATTTGTCCAGATAGACCGTGAAATCACCGGAAGTGTCCTTGAGCTTGGAATTGCCGTATTTCTTGATGGATTCGTCCAGCGAAGATGCGCTGGTTTCATCCGTAATAGCAAACGTCGGATCAAAGCTTTCGATATATGCTCTGTCCAGATGTCCCTGCGAGGACTGCATAATATCAGCGCTTTCCTTGGAATTGCCGTCATAAACAACGCGGCCGTGCTCAAGGATCACAACGCGGCGGTCAAACTGCTGCACGAGCTCGTGCGCGTGCGTGACCATGATGACCGTGGTGCCGCCGTCATTCAGAC
>CADAGA010000188.1 GCA_902787275.1 Oscillospiraceae bacterium
AGGACGAGGAAGAGGAATGCGTTTCGGATGAGCCGTCTTCCTCGGACATTGTTTCGGACTGCGGTGCGGCGGTAGTCGAAGTCGTCGATGCGGTCGTGGTTTCTGTCGTGGAGGCTGTCGTAGAAGACGTGCTCGACGTCTTGGGCGTTTCCACGACAGGAAGCGCTTCCACTTTTTCCGCTGCCGTCACGGTCACGCTTGCGCCCGTGATGCTGTCCGAAGAGCCTTTATAGGAAGCGTACGCTTTGATCGCGCCGAGAGAAATGTTCTTCGAGGAGCTTTCCGGCAAATTGTATTTGCCCGTAAACGTCACGTAGTCGGACGAAGTATCCATGTGACCGCTGTCGGAATCGGAGAGCAGCGCATTACTGCCGACAAGCGTGATCTTCGCGCCGTTCAGCGTAGCATATACGGAAGCTTTGCGATGGGCGACAACGGAGATCTCCAACGCACTGCCTCCGGGCGTCCGCAGGGAGCCGGAAGGGGAGATGCTGCGGATCAGATCGAGCTGATACTGGACATTGTAGGAATAGGTCTTGCCGTCGCATACAAAATCAAACTTGTTTTTGCCGACGTTCAGCGCGAATTCAGCGGAGAAGAAGCCGTCGTCTGTTACCGGGATCGGGTTTCCGTTGCAGGTAAGGGCGGATGCCGGATTGCATTCGCCGAGGAACGTGATCCTGGATTCCGTTGTTGTGATGCTCGTCCCGTTGTGGTTGATCATTTTGAACGTTTTCAGATAGCTGTCCGGCAGGAAGCCCTGCGTCATGCAGTTGCGCACGATCGTTGCGCATTCTGCATCGCCGGAAAAGGCAGAAAACTCCGTGAAAACAAAGGATACGGGAGACTGCTCCGTTTCGAGTTTCAAGAGAGAAGACGTCTGTGAAAAAGCACTTTCAATGTGACGGAATCCAGCGGCAGTCGGATTGACGCTGTCGCTCAGTCCAAACCAGACGGGTTTATCCGCAGCATACGAAAGCCATGCATCTGCGCCGGCTGCGAACGAGTCGCCGGAAGCGCCGGAGGGCAGATAGAGTCCCGTGCATGCGGCGTTCCGGATCGCCTTGGAAAAAGCGGTCAGGAATCCCGCGTTTTGTGATGACAAGCGTGCGTCAAACGGGACGTCCCAGAGAATCGCGCTGACTTGCGTCGGTGCTGCGGCGGATTCATATGCAAGGATCAGCGATTCGGTCTGATCAGCCGTACTTGTCCGGCTGCCGTCCGTCATGCCGGCAAGGATCAGACAATCCGCACCGCTGCTTGCCGCAAAAGACGCGGCGTCTTCCGGTTTATACGATTTTAAACTGACCGCGGTGTAAAGACCGGCACTATGTGCATCCCTGACGGCGGCTGCTACTGCGGCCGTATCATCTGACGGATTAAAAGCGTTCGCAGCTTTCGACTGCATCAGATATACACAGTTGAATCCGCTCTTAGCGATGCTTTGCATCGTTTGCGCGATGGTCACGCCGCTTTTCGCGCTTTCTTCACTGATGTACAGTTTCGTGCCGCGAACAGCCTTCGGAAGATCTGCTTTCTTTCCGACGGGCAGCGGTTCGATCGTGCGTTCCGTAACGGTCTGCGTGGTGGTTTCCGGTTCACTTTTCGGAAAATGCCCGCTGATCAACATTCCGCTGATCACGCAGACTGCCGTCAAAACGACCGTCAGAACGGCGATCATTATTTTTTTCTGTATAGATGACATCGTTCTATCCTCGTGTTTCAATTATAGATCGGAATAATGATTACATTTTTGTAACAATTATATCATAGAAATAACCGCTTTCATTTCTAATTCAGAATTATACGACATTTTTTCGCCAAAAATATAGGAATAGGAAAACATGGAAAAACCGTCGCAGTGTCCCTGCCGGCTGATATACTCGATCTGTCGCGACAGGATATCGGAGCGATCGACCCATTCCGAACTGCCCGTTCCCGCGTAAATGTCCTCTATGCCGCATTTATAAGCTGCAAGTCCGAAAAGCAATCGTACATTCGGCGATCTTTCGATGGATTCCCATCTTTTGATCGTCTCGCAGAATGGGCTTGTTTCATGTTCAAAACCTACGTAAACCTGGGGGATCAGCCAGTCGCAGTATCCGTCACAGGACGCCCAACGTTTGACGTCCGCATACAGCATATCGTAGTTGTTTTCGATTTGCAATGCCGGACTGACGCTGAATACTTTCTCCGAGCCGTACGATTTAACGCAAGAATACATGCTGCTGACGAGCATGTTGATCTGTGTGCGTCGCCAATCGTCGAGCGACGAAGTGCCGCCCTCAGAACGGTACGTCTCATATTCCGCTTCGTCAATAAAAGCTTTTGTCGTCGGATAAAAATAATCGTCGATGTGGATGCCGTCAATCGGATAATTCGCGAGCAGTTCCCGTATTCCGTCAAGGATCAGTTTTCTGTTCTCTGCGTTAGCCGGGTTGTAATATAGCGTTCCATCCACGTTGACAACTCGACGGTCGTTTTCCCGATTATCATCGCAGAGGATCTGTTTCGCGGGATTCTTATCCGATCTTTGTTCAAGGTCAGAAGCTTTTCCGACGCGAAAAGGATTGATCCACGCATGGACGGAAATATCGGATTCTTTCGCATATTCGCAGAATAGATCCAGTGCATCAAAGCCCGGGTCTTCACCTTCGGTTCCTGCTATGACGGCAGAATACGGGAATATCGCGGATTTGTAGATGGCGTCTGAAAACGGGCGTACCTGAAAAAAGACGGTATTCATCTTCCCTTCACGGATCGTTTCGGTCATTTCCTTTGCCATTGCGCGAAACGACGCCTCGTTCCGGCTTTCCGCGGGCAGATTGAGATCCAGATAACTGATCCAAACTGCACGGATCTCATCCGGTTTCGGTTCGGCAGGCGATTCGGAGGGGCTGCCTGCGCATCCGCACAGAAGCAGACAATGTATGATAACCAGGCATAATATTACAGTTCGCATTCGCAAAGAAGTCACCTCAAAAGAAAAACGCCGTCCGATGGACAGCGTTTGAAATTCATGATTCAGCAGGTCGTTCCTGCTTTTGTTCAACGACGACGACCGAAGTCTTTTTAACTTCCACACGGTCATACAGCTTTTTGAAGCTGACGCCGACTTTGACCTTCTGATCGCAATGCGGGCAGTAGTACAAAGCGCGGAAATGACGGCTGACAAACCTCCATTCCGTCAAACGTTTCGCGGGCTGACCGCAGGATTCGCAGATATACGTCAGTTTGCTTTTATCTACAAGCGGGTTGTTGATGTTGCCGATGACGTAAGGCTTGAAAGAAAGACGATTATAGAAATCACGCGTGCAGGGATGAATAAAAGCTGAGAAAGCCGCAGGATCATAAATCTTGCGGAACACCTCTGCGGTCAGCAGACTGTCGTCGAGTGCGCGGTGGTGCGAAAACTCCGTTTCGTCGATCCCTAAAAGCTGAGCCGCGGCGGAAAGGCCGACCTGTCTGGAAGGTGGGGAATTAAAGATACTGTGGAAATACGCCTGAATATCCGCATAATTGGACAGAAACGGAACGATCTCGATCCCGTTTAAATAACGACAGTTCTCGATCAGCACGCGTATATCACCGTCGCCCCACGTAATGACGACGTTCTCGCGATTGCCGATCCAGCGGCGCAGTTCGGAAAGCGCTTTGGTAAACGGCAGACCGCTGTTCAGATCTTCGTTGGTAATATGTGTGAGCTGCTTGACGCTGCCACGCAGTTTTTTTCCGATCTGAGAACGGATCAAACTGGAAAATTGCGAAATCTCCTGTAAATCCTCATCCAGCATTACGGCGCCGATCTCGATGATCTCGTTGATAAAGCTCTTCGTCTTGCGGCCGTAGGTATTGTTCCATTCCAAATCCAGGATCACGTAAACCATCGTGTCATTCCTTTGTCTGAATTCGGAACTATGATACCAGAAAAACGTTTAGAATGCAACCCTCTTTCGGCATTATCCGATCTTTTCCGTTAAATCTTCTTTGAGCTTGCGTATGATCCGTTTCTCGAGCCTTGAAATGTAGCTTTGCGAGATACCAAGAAGATCGGCGATTTCTTTTTGCGTATGTTCCCGGTTTCCTCCGACGCCGAATCGCATATACATGATCAGCCGTTCGCGGTCGTCCAGCGCGTTGATCGTCCGCATCAGGCAGTTTTTTTCATCCTCTTCCTCGATCGTTCTGTTCACGACGTCCGGATCGCTGCCGAGTACGTCGGACAGAAGCAGTTCATTCCCGTCCCAATCCACGTTCAGCGGTTCATCGATCGAGATCTCCGTTTTGGACGCG
>CADAGA010000189.1 GCA_902787275.1 Oscillospiraceae bacterium
TGGCGTTGGTCTTTGCTTCCTTGCTCACGGCAGATACGCCTCCAATCGGTAGATCGGCATCCCCTGCTCGGAGAAGCGCCGTTCATACTCCGTCATGATGTTGCCCTCGAAATCGCTGTGATGCAGATCCAGCGATACGTTCCGCAGAGCGAAGCCGTTCTGCGTCAGATTCTCGATGCTGAATTCAAAAAAATGCATGTTGTCCGTTTTCTGCCAGATCGCGGCGCCGGGGGCAAGGATCTGCTTGTAGATGCGCAGAAAGCGCGGCGCGGTCAGGCGGTGGTTCCGGTACTTCTCCTTCGGGAACGGACAGGAGAAGTTGAGATACAGCCGCTTGATGCTCTCCGGCGGCAGATAGCGCCAGAGGTACTCGGCGCCGAGCTTTAAAAAGCGCACGTTGGTAAGCCCCGCTTCTTTGACCGCTTCGCAGCCGCAGACGATCACGTTGCCCGTTTTTTCCACGGCAAGGAAATTGACGTCCGGGTTCCGGCGCGCAGCCTCGGTCACGAAGCCGCCCTTGCCGCAGCCGATCTCCAGATGCACGGGATTGTCGTTTCCGAACAGCGCCTTGAGATCGAACGTCAGATCTTCCCCGATCGGCGCGTCAAAGTGCTTGTCGGCATAGACGACGGGGATCAGCACGTCGCCGCAGGCGGCAAGCCGCGTTTCCAGATTCTTTTTTTTGCGCATGCGCATGCGATCACGTCCCTTTTTTCGTTCGGCGATATTGTACCACACGAGAAGGCAAATTGCAATCATACGAATTTGCAGTTTGTTCACTTGCTTCTTTGTTTCTTTTGGTATATAATATATGCAAAACGGAAAGGGAGGCGCCGTATGCAGTTCAGTCTGATGATCCCTGTCTACAACGCCGAGGCTTATCTCGACGCTTGTTTGTCTGCTGTGGCGGCGCAGACCTTTGCAGACTTTGAGCTGCTGCTCGTCGACGACGGTTCGACCGACGGCAGCGGCGCGATCTGCGACCGGTACGCCGAGCAGGATAAACGCGTGCGCGTCTGGCACACGCACAATCAGGGATCGCTCCTTGCACGCCGCTTCGCGGAAAAGCATGCGCGCGGTGAATATCTGCTGTACCTGGACGCGGACGATCTCTGCGAGCCGGCGCTGCTCCATGCGCTGCATGATGCGATTGAGCGGCATCATCCGGACCTTCTGGCGTATGATTTTCTGACGTTCCGCGAGGGTGAGGAACCGCGCCGCGAATCGCTCTGCGATGCGGACGCATTCCTTGCCGGCGAAGACATGGAGCCGTTTTACCGTCTGCTTCTGACGACGCGCTTCAACGCCGTCTGGAATAAGTGCTTCCACCGAAGGCTCCTCGACTGCGCGCCGGACTACGCGGCGTTCGCCGGGCTGCAGCACGGCGAGGATCTGCTGCGCAGCGCATATCTGCTGACCGGCGCGGACAGCATTTGCTACCTGCACGAGCCGCTGTACCGCTACCGGCTCGGCAGCGGCAATTCGGGGCGGTTCGACGCGAACGCGCTCGTCCTTTCCGAAAAGGTGGACAAAGAAGTTCGTCGCCTGCTTTCGGAAAAAGTCAACTTCGACGAATCGTGGCAAAGGGATTACTGCGATCTCTGCCGCAAGCAGCTCGACAACTATCTGCGCCTTCTGGCGTACGGCAAAACGGGCACGTCCGAAGCCGCAGGTCTGCTGCGGGACGCGATGCGCACGTCTCTTGCGCAGGATGCCATGACCGCCGCGGACGATTCGCTCAAATATCGTCTGCTGCGCCGCGGGCTGTACCGGGCGCTTCTGCTGCTGTATCGGGGAAAGAGGTGGATGCATGCGCAGTAAAAAAGCGCTGTGGAACATGCTCTCATCCCTGTCGCTGCAGTTCGTTTCCGTCGTCTGCGGTCTCATCCTGCCGCGGCTGCTGATCCGCACGTTCGGCTCCGACGTCAACGGCATGGCTGCATCCGTGACGCAGTTTCTCAGCTACATCATCCTGTTCGAGGCGGGCGTCGGCGGCGTCGTGCGCGCCGCACTCTACAAGCCGCTGGCCGACGGCGACCATGCAAGAATCAGCGGCATTCTGCGCGCATCCGATCGGTTTTTCCGCAGGGTCGCGTTCGTTTTCGTGGGCTATGCCGCCGCGGTCGCGGTGCTCTATCCGCTACTGGTGCGGAAGGATTTCGAGTTCCTTTTCACGTGTACGCTCGTGCTGATCATCGCGCTCAGCACGTTCTTCCAATACTACTTCGGCATGAGCCGGCAGATCCTCGTACAGGCCGACCAGCGGCGCTACGTCGCGTCGAATCTGCAGATCGTGACCATTCTGCTCAACACGGCGCTCGCCGTCGTGCTGATCCGTCTCGGCTGTTCGATCCACGCCGTCAAGCTCGGAACCGCACTGGTTTACGCCCTGCGGCCTTTTGTGCTGCGGCTCTACGTGCGGCGGCATTACGCGCCGGACACGCATGCGGAACCGGATGAAACGGCGATCGCGCAGCGCTGGGACGGATTCGGACACCACACGGCGTACTTTCTGCACACCAACACGGACGTGTTCGTGCTGACTGTCTTTTCCGCTTTTTCCAATGCGGTCCGGATTTCGGACGTCTCGGTCTACACGGTGTACTACGCCATCGTCGCCGGAATCGAAAAAGTTGTCAGCGCGTTTTCCTCCGGCATTGAAGCCGCATTCGGCAACATGATCGCCCGCGAGGAGACCGAAACGCTGCGCCGGAACTTCCGCGTGTACGAGTTCTTTTCCTTCACGCTGGTCACGACGCTGTTTACGTGCACGGGTCTGCTGCTGCAGCCGTTCCTTTCGGTGTATATGCACGGCGTTTCCGACGCAGAGTATATGCGGCCGCTGTTCGGCGTCCTGCTCACGGCTGCGGAGGCCGTCTACTGCATCCGCATCCCCTACAACAACGTCACGCTTGCCGCCGGTCACTACCGCCAGACGCGGGGCGGCGCGTTCCTCGAAGCGGGGATCAACGTCGCGCTGTCTGTCGCGCTCGTCGTTCCGATGGGGCTTTCCGGCGTCGCGCTGGCAACGCTCGCCGCGATGACCGTGCGCACCGTACAGTATGCGCACTACCTTTCGCGGCACATCCTCCGGCGTCCGTTCTCCGTGTTCCTCGGCCGGTGCGCGGTCAACGCATGCGCTTCGGCGCTCGCGGTGCTGTGCTGCTCGTTTTTGCCGCAGGGCACGCCGGACGGTTATCTCAGCTGGGCGCTGCGTGCCGTCCCCGTGTTTCTGATCTGCGGCGGATGGACGCTGCTTCTCAACAGCCTGTTTTACCGGCACGATCTGCAGGGTCTGTGGACCGTGTTCCGCAACAATAAAAAAAAAAGGAGAGTTTGATCATGAAAAAAATCCTCATTCCCGTTCTCGGCTTGCTGCTCGCAGCGCTGTGTGCCTGCGGCAAAACGCCCGCGCCGGATACCGACGCGACGAATGCTTCCACCGCCGCTGAAAGCACGACCGAAGCGGAAGAAGTCACCTGGGACACCGGAGACTTCCGATTCGTCAAAAGCGATCTGCCCGAGGGCTGGACGGTCAATAAACAGTTCTCCACCTCGACGTATCTCGAAGCGAACCTCGGCGAAGGTGAAACCGCGCCGCGCCTGACCGTATCCGTCATGACCTACGACGACCAGATGGGCGCGTCCAAGTCAAAGACCCTTGCCGATAAGGTGTATGAACGCGAAAGCGGCAACGCGACCAAGGTCGAGCAGGTCAAGATCGGCGGTCTGGACTTCTACACGATGAGCTACGATTCAAAGATGACCGAAGACTCAAAGATGCGCTGCTACGTGTTCTTCGGCCAGACCGTTCCGGACAAGAACAAGGAATACAAGTTCGTTGAGATCCAGCTCGACAACATCAAAGACGAAAAGCAGTATGACTCGCTCAAAGGCGTGCTCGACACGCTGTCGTTCAAGTTCTGATTCCAATCAAAAAAGATCGCCCGATCCTCTGAACAAGTCCAGTAAAAACGGACAATAGAAAAAAGAACCCTCCTATGATACAATAAAAGAAAGTATCATAGGAGGAATTTTTATGGCAAGAAGCTATCGACACATTAGCGAATATGAAGAAGAGATTTTGCGACTAAAAGCAGAAGGAAAGACAAATCGAGAAATAGGGAACCGGTTAGGATTCAGTTATGAACAAATACACAATTTCATTTCAAGATACAACGAAAAGCAACGAAAAATCGCTGCAGGGATAGCAATTAGAAAGAAAGGCAGACCACCGAAGGAATATCAAGCCAGCGAAGAAGATAAGGTTGCGCAGCTTCGCTACATCAT
>CADAGA010000190.1 GCA_902787275.1 Oscillospiraceae bacterium
CTCGTCGTGCTGGACGAGCCGACGGTCTCGCTGGACTTTCAGAACGAGCTGCGTTTTCTCGAAACGCTGACGGATCTTGTCAAAACGCAGAGGATCAGCGCGCTTTTTGCCACACACGCGCTCTCGCACGCGTTCTTTTTTGAGCGCGTCGGCGTTCCGGTGCGCACGGCGCTTTTGTGCCGCGGCCGCCCGATGCGGCTCGGCTCGCCGCAGCAGATCCTGACGAAAGAAACGCTTTCCGAATCGTTCGGCGTCTCGGCGAAGATCACCGAAACCGTCGCGGACGGCGAAACGATCCGGCAGATCACACTTTTGCATACCATCCGACAGGAGGACGACCCATCATGCTGAAACGCATCATCGCAAGCCTTTTGTGCGCAGCGCTGTTTCTCTGCGCGCTGACTGCGTGCGGCAGCGCACCTGCCGCGCCTTCGGACGCGGTCACCGTCACCGTCACCGATTGCGCCGGACGCAAGGTCACGGTGCCGAAGGAGCCCGTCTCGATCTGCACGCTCTGCCCGTTTTCCGGTCACATGGCGATATTGCTCGGCGCTGGTGAACAGATCACCTCCACGGTCAACAACGTATCGCGCAGCGAACTGATCCGCGAGATCTGCCCCTCGATCACGCAGGCCTCCGTCGTCAAAAACAGCGGTTCCGTCAACGCCGAGGAGATCCTGCGTCTGGGCACCGATCTGATCATCGTCAACGACGGCACGTACCGCAGCGACGCCGAAAAGGCCAAGCTCGACGCGATCGGCGTGCCGTACGTCGTGATCGGCTACGAGACGATCGACGAGCAGCTCAAGGCCGTGGAGATCCTCGGCAAAACGCTCGGCAAGCAGGAGAAAGCCGCCGAATACGTCAAATACTTCCGGGACGTCATCGAGACGATCTCCGGCGTGCAGTCGGATCAGACGCCGCGGCTGTACCACGCCGTCAACGAGGCCGTGCGCACGGACGCCGCGGACAGCTACTGCGCCGAGTGGATCGCGCTGACGGGCGCGGACAACGTCTCGACCGCGGGCGGCTCGCTGCGCATGGACGGCGACAAGGCGTTCACGACGCTCGAGCAGATCTACGCGTGGGACCCCGATCTGATCGTCTGCAACGAGGCGCAGGTCGACGACTATATCCTCACCGACGCCAAGTGGCAGGGTCTGCGCGCCGTACAGGAAAAGAAGGTCTACCAGATCCCCGTCGGCGTCACGCGCTGGGGGCATCCGACCAGTGTCGAAACGCCCCTTGCGATCCTGTGGCTTGCAGCCCTTCTGCACCCCGACGCGCTCGGCCACCTCGACATGAACAGCATGATCCGCGATTTTTATAAACGGTTCTTCGACTACGAGCTTTCGGACGCTTGGCTGACCGCGATCCTTGAGGCGGACAGCATGCGCACGCCCCGGACGGAATCCGGAGGGCAGGCGGCATGAATCTGTTTATCTGCATCGACGACACGGACGATCTCGACAGCATCGGCACGGGCGAGCTGCTCGAAAACATGCGCGACGCCGCGGCGGCGCAGGGTCTGGGCGAGGGCGGCTTCATCGTGCGCTATCAGCTGCTGATCGATGACGCGATCCCCTACACCTCGCACAACAGCTCCATGTGCTGCACGTTCCGCACGGACGACCGCGACGCGCTGACGGCGTTCTGCCGCGCCTATCTCGAAACGCACTGCGCCGACGGCTCCGATCCGGGACTGTGCATCCTGACGGACGATCCCGCGGTCGACTGCGCGCCCCTTGCCGCGTTCGGCGCGCGGGCGCAGACCGAGGTCGTCACCAAGCGCGACGCCTACGACGCGGCCGAAGCGTTCGGCGTTGACGTCTCCCTTTCGGAACACGGCGGAACGGGCGACGGCGTGATCGGCGCACTGGCGGGCGCGGGACTGCGCGCCGGCAAAGCCGAGGGTAAAATCAAGGGAAAGCTCTATCCCCTTCCCGACCGTCCGGTGATGACGGCAGAGGCGTTCGCCGCACTGTACGGTGTCGGGCAGATCGTCGACGACGCGGGGCAGCCGCTCGACCCGTCGACGCAGCTGCACTTCACCGAGCCGACCAAGGCGCTTTTCAGAGACGGCAAAGTCACCTGCGTCGTCGTGCGCGAGGACGGCGTCTTAAAGCCGCAGCCCAAGCGCAAAAAGGAGAAGCGCCATGTTTGACCTCGTCGACGGAAAAGCCGTCTGGCAGGGCGGCAGGGAGGATTACGAAAAAGCTGCCGAAGCCGCGTCCGCGTGCGGGCATTTCCGCGCGGACTGCGAGGAGGAGCGTATCGACGACGACGTGAGCTGCTACAACTGCCGCTACCGCCGCTGGACGCGCGGGAGCTTCGTCTGTATGAAGGGAGGAAACGCATGATGCGAACCACACGCGCCTGTACTGTGCTTCTGGCGCTGCTCATGCTGCTTTTTTCGGCGTTCCCCGCGTTCGCCGAGGGCGGCAACGGCGACGGGACGGGCGACGGCGCCGGCCGCGAAAACCCGCTCACGCTCGCTTCCTCCAGCGTGCCCGACGGTGCGCAAAACGTCGACCCGAACGTGCACGTCGTGCTGACCTTCACCAAAAACGTCGTCCACTTCAACGTCAAAGAGAACAATCTGCAGTGCTTCAGCGTCACGGACAGCCAAGGGAACGCGTTTCCGATCCGCGTGGTGATGGGCGACGACCAGGTCGATCCCGAAGCCAAGCGCATCGTGACGATCGTGCCGCAGTCGCCGTATCAGGCGGGCGAAACGTATACCCTGACCGTCAAGAAGGGACTGACCGCGAAAAACGAGGAAAACGTGCTCGAAGAGGACGTGAACCTGCGCTTTACGATCCGCGCGCAGACGACCGTGGCCGCGACGAGCGCACTTTCGGGCGCAGCCGTCGCAGCGTCGCCGTATTCGACCACGACCACGACGAAGCGCGCGGAGACCACAACCAAACGCGTGACGACCACGCGTCCGCCCATCACGGCGGCAGCGCGCGCGACCACGGCAGCGCCGACGACGACCGAACCCGTGACCGCGCAAAGCACCACGGCCGCGGAAACGACGAGTCTCACGCTCCCGCCCGTGACCGAAGAGGCGTTCTTCGCCCTTACGACGACCGTCACGGCAAGCGAGCAAAGCCCGGAAACGACGGTTTTCTACGCACCCGAAACGGAAGCGGAACCCGTCACAGAGCAGTCCGGCCGCACCGAGACGCAGGCGGCGCCGTCCGACCCCGAAAGCCATGCGGAAGAAACGCAGCCGGAATCCGCCCCGGACGACGGACGCGTCTCCCCCGCGATCTGTATCGGCATTATTGCTGCGGTCGCTGCAGCGATCGCAGTCGTTTGCATCATACAATCCAAAAAACAGAAAGGATGACCCAATCATGAAACAAACCAACAGAGTCCTCGCGATCCTGCTCGCGCTGCTGATGGCGTTCTCGTTCACGACGATCGCCGCACAGGCACAGAGCGTCTCCCCCAACGGAAGCGGCGGCGGCACAGGCGGCGGCAACGGCGACAAAAAGCTGGAGATCGCCTCCGTCACCGTCGGCGGCGCAGATCTCGAAGGCGCGACCGTGAAGGCCGGCGACCAGATCGTAATCGCGTTCACCAACGGCATGAAGGACTACTACACCGACAACATGACGCTGATCAGCGTCCTCAAGGCGGACGGTACGTATGCGAACTGTGAACTGCGCGCAAACGATGATCCGACCAACGAAAACGCCAAGAGAGAATACATCATCACGCTCGGCGAAAACGACTGCAGCGAATTGACGCTCGTCATCGGCGCCGACGTCAAGGCGAACAACGGCAACACGCTCGGCAAGGAAGCGCGCTACAGCTTCACCTTTGAAGCGCCGGAGACCGATGAACCGGTCGTAGAACCCGCGCAGCCGACGTTCTTTGAGCGCGTCAAGCTGTTCTTTGTGAACCTGTTCGAGAAGATCGGCGCGTTTCTGGCGAACATCACCGGCGGCATTCCTTCCTGGATCTTCAAGCTGAAGAGCTACTTCGGCGGGCTGTTTGCGTAAGCGGTAAAACCGCACGGGGCTGACACTGCTGTGTCAGACCCGTGTTTTTTGCTCCTCACGGGAATCCGTGCAGATCTCGCAAGAGCGGAAAGGGTATTTATCGTCTGAGAGGACAGGTGTCGGGCAGATCGGGATTTGTCGCCCTCTCAGTCAGCTTCGCTGACAGCTCTCCCGGAGGGAGAGCCAAGGCCATCAGGAACGTTTCTGCTTCATGTTCTTGCCTCTCCCCTCGGGAGAGGTGGCACCGCCGTCAGGCGGTGACGGAGAGGGCAA
>CADAGA010000191.1 GCA_902787275.1 Oscillospiraceae bacterium
GCGCTCAGGCTCGAACCCTTCCTCAAGCAGCGTTTCAACCGCTTCCATCACGCCGATCAGGTGATTCTTCATGTCCATCGCGCCGCGTCCCCAGATGAACTCGCCGTCGTTGAAACCATCATACGGGGGATGCTCCCAGTCACCTTCGGTACCCGGAGAAACCGGAACGACGTCCTGGTGACCGAGAAGCGCGATCGGATCGAGATCGGGGTTCTTGCCTTTCCAGCGATACATCAGATTTGCTTTGCCGATCGTTTCTTTTTCGAGCTTTTCGGCGATCAGCGGATATGCCTCATCCAAAAAAGCATGGAAACGGTCAAATTCCGCCCAGTCGGTTTTACTCTCGTCCGCATTGGAAACGGTACGGAACTGAATGGCTTTCGAGACGTTTGCGATCATTCTGTCCGCATTCACGTTTTCTTCCATGCGTTCACCGAGCTTGACCTTTTTCGGCGTATACAGCGCAGCATGAACCAGATTTGCGGCTGTCAGACCGGCAGCTGTGCCGAGGATCACTTTCGTCGCTTTTTTCATGGGTTAAACCTCCGTCCTTGCTTTTTCTCATTATATCGGGTTTGTAAGGAAAATACAATCTTTTTTTAAAAATCAAATAAACTGATCTGGGTTGTTTTCGGCAGCGATTCCAGCGCGCCGGCCTCCTCAAGCGCAGTGATCACGCTCTTGGAGACGTTTGCGCGCGCCTGCAGGTCTTCCATCGAAATATACTTGCCCTTTCCGTCCTCGCGCGCCTTTTGCAGCGCCTGTGCCGCAACGCCGCCCGCTCCACTGAGCGCAGAGAAGGGGAGACGGATCTTGCCGTCCTCGATCAGATATACGCTCGCGTCCGATTTGTAGATATCCACCGGCAGGAACTGTACGCCGCGCGCCATCGCTTCGTTGATTACCTGCAAGGACGTATAGGTGCCTTCTTCCTTGGCTGTTGTGGCGTCCTTGCCCTTTGCGCGGATCTCATCCATTCGGTTCTTGACCGCGCGCCGCCCCGCCATGATCGCTTTCGTGTCAAGATCTTCGCCGCGCACGGTCATATATGTTGCGTAATACTCGATGGGTTTATACACCTTGTACCACGCCAAACGCATGGCTGCAATGACGTATGCGGCGGCATGTGCTTTGGGGAACATGTATTTGATCTTCATACAGGAGTCGATATACCAGTCCTCGACGCCTGCATCCTTCATTGCCTGGATGTGTTCGGGCGTCAGGAGCTTTTTGGCTTTTCCCTTACGCACGATCTCCATGATTTTGAACGCCGTCAGATTCGGAACGCCTTTCTGAATGAGATACGTCATGATGCTGTCACGCGTACCGATCACTTCCGAAATGGTACAGGTGCCGTTGCGGATCAGATCCTGTGCGTTGCCGAGCCAGACGTCCGTGCCGTGCGACAATCCGGAGATCTGCAAAAGATCGGAGAACGTCTTGGGCTTTGCGTCCATGAACATCTGCCGCACGAATGGCGTGCCCATCTCGGGGATGGAAAGTGTACCCGTCTCGCATTCGATGTCTTCCGCCGTTACGCCCAGAGGCGCGGGGCTTTCAAAGAGCTTATACAGGACAGGATCGCAAACGTCGACGTCCATGACGGAAATGCCGGTGGCATCCTCAAGATACTTGTAGATGGTCGGAACATCATGACCGAGATTGTCGAGCTTGAGGATCGTGTCGTGCAGCGCATGGAAATCGAAGTGCGTCGTGCGCGTGCCCTTTCCGGCGTCGTCGGCAGGGTGCTGGATCGGCGTGAAGTCCTCTGCAACCTTATTCGCAGGTACGACGACCATGCCGCCGGGATGCTGTCCTGTCGTGCGCTTGACGCCCATACAGCCGAATTTCAGACGTTCGACTTCGGCGTTCGGCAGATCGATCTCGCGCTGTTCGAGATACTTGCGTACGAAACCGTATGCAGTTTTCTCTGCGAGTGTGCCGATCGTACCCGCCTTAAAGACGTTGGAGGAACCGAACAGCTCTTCCGTGTATTTGTGTGCGCGCGACTGGTATTCGCCGGAGAAGTTCAAATCGATATCGGGCGATTTGTCGCCGTCAAAGCCGAGAAACGTCTCAAACGGGATATTGTGGCCGTCACGGAACATCGGCGTTCCGCAGTGCGGACAATTCTTGACCGGCAGATCGAATCCGGACTGGTAGCTGCCGTCGAAGATGAATTCACTGTGCTTGCACGTTTTGCAGACGTAATGCGGGAAAAGGGGATTGACTTCGGATATTCCGGCAGCAAATGCCACGAAGGACGAGCCGACGGAACCACGCGAGCCGACGTAATAACCGTGATCCTCGGAGTTCTTGACGAGCTTCTGCGCAATGATATACAAAACGGCAAATCCGTTTTTGATGATGGAACGAAGCTCTTTTTCAAGCCGCTCGGCAATGTATTGCGGCGGATCTTCGCCGTAGATCCTGTGGACCTTCTCCCAGCAAAGCCGCGTAAGTTCCTCGTCGGAACCGTCGATGTGCGGCGGGAACGAGCCCTTCGGGATCGGCTCAAACCGCTCGACCAGATCGGCGATACGGTTCGGATTCTCCACGACGACCTGATATGCCGTTTCTTCGCCGAGGTAGGCAAATTCCGCGAGCATTTCGTTGGTCGTGCGGAAATAAAGCGGCGCCTGTTTGTCCGCGTCGGCAAATCCCTGACCGGCCATGATGATGGCGCGGAAGATATCGTCCTGCGGATCGATGAAATGCACGTCGCACGTAGCGACCGTCATCTTGCCCAGCTCGTCGCCAAGAGCAATCACGCGACGGTTGAGGTTTTCGAGATCTGTCTCCGAACGGATATTCGGATACTTCTCCGATTCGAGCAGAAAGCGGTTGTTGCCGTTCGGCTGGATCTCAAGATAGTCGTAAAAGCGCGCAATATCCAGCAGCTCTTCATGCGGCTTTTCGTCGAGAATCGCACGGAATACTTGTCCTGCTTCACATGCCGAACCGAGGATCAGCCCTTCACGGTGCTCTTCGAGGCGGCTTTTCGGGATGCGCGGGATCTTGCGGAAATAGTCGAGGTTGGACATGGTGATCAACTGATACAGGTTTTTCAGCCCGACGAGATTTTTCGCAAGAATGATGATATGGTACGAGGGCAGCGTTTTGACGTCGCCGCCGACAAGAGAGTCGTTGATTTTGGAAATATCGTGGATATCGAGCTTGTCCTCGGCGTCCCTGAGCAGATGCTGAAAGACCCCCGCAAGCGCCTTGGCATCGTCACAGGCGCGGTGATGGTTGAACTGCGGCAGCTTCAGGTGCTCCGCAACGGTGTCAAGCTTGTAGTTCTTCAAGCCCTTGTACATGCTGCGGCAGAAGGGGACGGTATCGAGAGAAGTGTAGGTATAGGGGATATCGCACCGTTTGCACGTTTCCATCAGGAAACCGGTATCAAACGGCGCGTTGTGCGCAACGAGCGGCGCATTTCCGCAAAACGCGAAAAAGTCGCGGATCGCAGCGTCCTCGACCGGCGCATCGGCGACCATGTCGTCCGAGATGCCGGTCAGCTTCGTGATGTTTTCGGGAATCGGAATAAGCGGATTGACAAACGTGTTGAACGTGTCTGTTATCTCGCCGTTGACGATGCGCACCGCGCCGATCTCGGTCAGACGATCGCGCGATTTGGAAAGCCCCGTCGTTTCCACGTCGAAAACGATGAATTCTCCGTCAAATGCGGTCGCTGCGGTGCCGCGAACGACCGGCACTTTGTCGTCCACAAGATACCCTTCCATACCGTACAGGATCTTGACGTCGGTGCCGCGCGCAGCGTTCATTGCTTCGGGAAACGCCTGTACAACGCCGTGATCTGTGATCGCGATCGCCTTGTGTCCCCATTCGGCGGCACGGTTAATGAGCTTGGTCGCGCTCGTCATGCCGTCCATAGCGGACATATTCGTGTGCAGGTGCAGCTCCACGCGCTTGACGGGCGCGTCGTCGGTCTTTTTGATCTTGTGCACGAGCGTGATCGCTTTGGCGTTGATGACGGACATATGCATGAAATCGTCGTCACGCACAAGTCCGCGCAGCAGGATCGTAGCGCCGTTCCTGAGGTCTTTCAGCAGCTCCTCGCAGTTTTCTTTCATTTCAAAGATCTTGACGGAATAGGAGCTCGTATAGTCTGTAATATTGAACGTGACGATCATGCGATCGCCTTTTTTGGTTTCTTTGGTTTCCAGTCCGAACACGTCGCCCCAGACGACTACGGTGTCCGACTGCGGTGTGACGCTGCGGATCGTTTGCGGCTTCGAGCGGATCTGGCTCTGACCGTAA
>CADAGA010000192.1 GCA_902787275.1 Oscillospiraceae bacterium
AGTGGCTGCACAAAAACAAGAAAATGTTCGCCGATCTCAAGGAGTGGATGCCCGAATTCCACAAGACCGGCGCGAAGCTGTTCGTGCAGCTGACGGCGGGCTTCGGCCGTTCCTTCACGGTCAGCTCGATGATGGAGACGCTGTACAACAATCCCGTGCTGCGTGCCGTCAGCAAGCCGTTCATGGATCTCGACAAGATCACCGCGACCGCGAGCCCCTCGCCCAACCGCTGGTCGGATAAGCTGCCGTCCCGCGAGATGACGAAGGAGGAGATCAGACAGTTCATCGACTCGTTCGCCAAGAGCGCGAAGCTCCTGCAGGACGCGGGCGTGGACGGCGTGGAGGTTCACGCGGTGCACGAGGGGTATCTTCTGGACCAGTTCACCTTCAAATACGTCAACAAGCGCACCGACGAATACGGCGGTTCGTTCGAGAACCGTTACCGTTTCGCCGTCGAGATCGTGCAGGCGATCAAGCAGGCGTGCGGCAAGGACTTCCCCGTGTCCCTGCGTTACAGCGTCCTTTCCAAGACGAAGGGCTTCCGCGAGGGCGCGCTGCCCGGCGAGGAGTACGTCGAGGTCGGCCGCGATATGGAAGAATCCGAAAAGGCCGCCAAGTATCTGCAGGACGCCGGCTACGACGCGCTCAACTGTGACAACGGCACGTACGACGCGTGGTACTGGGCGCATCCGCCGATCTATATGCCCGAAAACTGCAATCTTGCCGACGTGGAGCACATCAAGCAGTTCGTCGACATCCCGGTCATCTGCGCCGGCCGTCTCGATCCCGAAACGGCGGCCGCATCCATCGAGGCGGGCAAGATCGACGGCGCCGGTTTCGCGCGGCAGTTCCTGGCGGATCAGGCGTGGATCACCAAGCTCATCAACGACCAGAAGGACGACATCCGTCCGTGCATTCTGTGCCACAACGGCTGCTTCAACATGTGCCACTACAAGGGTGTGCCGAACGATCAGGATCTTTCCGACAGTCTGGGCATGTCCCGCTGCGCCGTCAACGCGGAGACCATGCAGTGGAACAAGCATTATATCAAAAAGACGTCCTCGCCCAAGACGGTGCACATCGTCGGCGGCGGCATCGGCGGCATGGAAGCCGCGCGCGTGCTGAAGCTGCGCGGGCACAACCCCGTTATCCACGAAAAGAGCGGCGTGCTCGGCGGTACGTTCATCCCCGCCAGCGCCGAGTCCTATAAGGGCAAGCTGCGCGACCTGCTGGCGTGGTACCGCCGGCAGATGGACGTGCTGGGCATCGAGGTCAAGCTGAACGACGAGGTCAAGGATATCTCCGCGTTCGCCGGCTCGCCCGTCATCATCGCCACCGGCTCCACGCCGCGTCTGCTGCGCAGAGTGCCCGGCTATGAAAAGATGATCGAGGGCTGCGACTATCTCAACGGCACGCCCGTGGGCGAGACGGTCGCCGTGATCGGCGGCGGTCTGACCGGCAGCGAGATCGCGTACGAGCTGGCGCTGCAGGGCAAGAAGCCGATCATCGTCGAGATGAAGGACGACCTGGTGGCGCAGAAGGGCGTTTGCCTTGCGAATTCGTCGTACCTGCGCGAATGGTTCGCGCTGCACGAGGTGCCGGTCTATCTGGAAACCACGCTCAAGGAAGTCAAGGACGGCGCGATCGTCTGCACCGGCAAGGACGGCAAGGACTTCGAGGTCGCGTGCGACTCCGTCATCAGCTGCGCGGGCTACGTTCCCGCCCCGCTGGTACAGAAGGGAAAGAACGTCTATCTGGTCGGCGACTGTATGGCGATCGGCAACCTGCGTTCCGTCATCTGGCGCGCATACGACGTGGCGATGAAGATATAATATGTTTCGTAAAATGCGACGTTTCCGTCAGCAGCTGACGGACGAACAATGCGTCGAGGTGCTCATGTCGCGGCCGCGCGGCGTGCTGGCCGTGCAGGGCGACGACGGCTATCCGTACGCCCTGCCGCTGAGCTTCTGGTACGACGCCGCGAGCGGGACACTCTGCTTCCACTGCGCGAAGGAGGGGCACAAGCTCGACGCGATCCGCCGCTCGGACAAGGTTTCGTTCTGCGTGATGGACGAGGGCTTCCGGCGTGAAGGCGAATGGGCGCTGAACATTTGCAGCGTGATCGTTTTCGGCCGCATGCGCATCGTGGAGGATGCAGAGCGCAAAACGCAGATCCTGCGCAGCCTCGGTCTGAAGTTCTATCCGGATCCCGACGACGTGGAGGCGGAAATGCGCAAGTCTGCCGACCGTGCGCTGTGTCTGGAGCTTTTTCCCGAGCATATCAGCGGCAAACTGGTCAATGAATCTTAAGGCAAAACCGCACGCCTCAATCGTGCAATACTGCCTTAGAACTATATTTTTTGGAGGGTGTTTTTATGGCAAACCGCATCGTTCTCAACACTGTATCTTACCACGGCAAAGGCGCGATCGCCGAGATCCCGGGCGTCCTTGAGGCGCACGGCGTGACCAAGGCGTTCGTCTGCTCCGACCCGGATCTGGTCAAGTTCGGCGTGTCCGCCAAGGTGACCGACCTGCTGGAGAAGGCCGGCATTCCCTATGACCTGTTCTCCGAGATCAAGCCCAATCCTTCGATCGAAAACGTCCAGAGCGGCGTCGCGGCGTTCAAGGCGAGCGGCGCGAACGGCATCGTCGCCATCGGCGGCGGCTCCTCGATGGACACGGCGAAGGCAATCGGCATCATCGCGGAGAATCCGGAATTTGCCGACGTGCGTTCTCTCGAGGGCGTTGCGCCGACGAAGAACCACGCCGTCTTTACGGTTGCCGTTCCGACGACGGCCGGCACCGCGGCGGAGGTCACGATCAACTACGTCATCACCGACGTCGAGAAAAAGCGCAAGTTCGTCTGCGTCGACACGAACGACATCCCCGAAGTCGCCGTGATCGACTCCGACATGATGAGCTCCATGCCCAAGGGCCTGACTGCCTCGACCGGCATGGACGCACTCACGCACGCGATCGAGGGCTATATCACCAAGGCCGCGTGGCAGATGACCGACATGTTCCATCTTGAGGCGATCCGTCTGATCGCGCAGAACCTGCGCGGCGCGGTCGAGAACACGCCCGAGGGACGCGAAGGCATGGCGCTCGCGCAGTACGTTGCCGGCATGGGCTTCTCGAATGTGGGTCTCGGCATCGTGCACAGCATGGCGCACGCGCTCGGCGCGGTTTACGACACGCCGCACGGCGTCGCGAATGCGATTCTGCTGCCGACCGTGATGGAGTACAACGCCCCCTGTACCGGTGAAAAGTACCGCGAGATCGCCCGCGCGATGGGCGTCGAGGGCGTCGACGGCATGACGCAGGATGAGTACCGCAAGGCCGCCTGCGACGCGGTCAAGCAGCTCAGCCTCGACGTGGGCATCCCCGCCGACCTCAAGGAGATCGCGAAGGACGAGGACGTCGCGTTTCTGTCCGAGTCGGCCTATGCCGACGCCTGCCGTCCCGGCAATCCGAGAGACACGAGCGTCGAGGAGATCGCCGCGCTGTACCGCAAGCTGATGTAAAAGGAAAACCCGAACCGCCGCAAACGGAACGACCGTCTGCGGCGGCTTCTTTTTTACTTGCAAAACCGTGCGGGTATCTGTTATACTGTATAAAAATCCAAATCCAAACGGAGTGACGGTTATGAAACGGGATACGCTGGTTGCGATCGGCGAGGCGCTGATCGACTTTATACCCGACCGCGCGGGCTGCGCCTTCAAGGAAGTCGGCGCATTTTCACCCAAGCTCGGCGGGGCGCCCGCCAACGTCTGCGGCGCGTACGCCAAGCTCGGCGGCAGGGCGCGCATCCTCACGCAGCTCGGCGACGACCCGTTCGGGCACAAGATCGCGGACGAGCTTTCGGAATCGGGCATTGACACGAGCGGCATCCGCATGACCGAAGAAGCGAATACCGCGCTGGCGTTCGTCAGCAGCGGCGAAAACGGCGAGCGGACGTTTTCCTTTTACCGCAAGCCCTCCGCCGACATGCTCTACAAGCCGGAATACGTCACGGACGAAATGCTGGCGGACGCGTACGCGCTGCATTTCTGCAGCGTGTCGCTGGGTGATTTTCCGATGAAGCAGGCGCACGCCGCCGCGATCGCGCGCGCACGCGCGCAGGGCAGCATCGTCAGCTTCGACCCGAACCTGCGTTTTCCCCTGTGGGACGACAGACAGGCGCTGCACGACACCGTGCTCGAATTCCTGCCGCTGGCGGACGTTGTCAAAATCTCCGACGAAGAGCTGGAGTTTCTGACCGGCACGGAC
>CADAGA010000193.1 GCA_902787275.1 Oscillospiraceae bacterium
TCTGTATCTCCTTGAAGAACACCTTCTTGAGGTCGATGCCGACCAGAGAGCCTGCCTTGCACAATACCTTTCCCAGCTTGAACTTGGCCTCTCCGTGCGGCTTGCTCTTGATCGCCTTCAGCAGACGGCGGTGCACGGTCTCCAGGATCAGCGGAACGGCAACGAATACCGTGGGCTCAAACTCTTTCATGTTCTTGAGCGCGTACTTGAAGCCCTCGCAGAACGTGACCTTCGCGCCGCAGTAGGGCGCGCAGAACATGATGATCGTATTCTCGTAAGTATGGTGCAGCGGCAGAAGCGACAGGCCGCAGTCCTCGGGGTCGATGTGGACGACCTCCATCGTGTGCAGCACGTCCTGGCAGAAGTTGCGCTGACAGAGCATGACGCCCTTGGACGTGCCGGTCGTGCCGGACGTAAACAGCAGCGTGCACATCTTTTCCGGATCGATCTCCACGTTCCGGTAATCATTCCTGCCGTCGGCGACCAGACGGCGTCCGCGGCGCACCAGCTCGTCGAACGACAGAACGCCGTCCTTGTCCTCTTTCTGTTTATAACAGACGAGCGTAACGCCGGAGAGCTTTTCTCTGTCGAGCTTCTCGAGCAGCTTCGCGTCGCAGAACAGGAGCTTTGCTTCGGACTTTGCGAGTATACCGTAAATATCCTCGGCAGCCAGTTCCTTGTCCGTGGGCACAACTACGCAGCCGCCGCAGACCACGGTGATATAGGACAGGCACCACTCGTAGCAGTTGTCGGCGGCGATGGCGATACGCGAATCGGCAAGTCCCATCTCAAACAGAGCGGTTCCGAGCGCGTCCATTTCGTCGCGGTAATCCTTATAAGTTATAAAATAATGCTCGCCGTTATCGCGCTTGACTTCAAAAGCATATCGTTCGCCGAACAGGTCGACGCTCATATCCATCAGCTCGCGAAGATCGCGGAACGGACGCACGGTATAAAACGGTTTTGTCATTTTCAAGCCAAATCATCTCACATTACAGAATGTCAGTTGTAGTTATTATAACAAATGAATATATTCAATGCAAGTGTTTTTTCGACACATTTCGTATCGGTCGGGAATCAAACGATCCGCGCTCCGGATGCTGTCCCTCCGCCCGCGCGCATCAAAACAAATGTACGATTTTTTGCAAAAAACTCTTGCCCTGCGCCGAAAAAAATGATATAGTATAATTTAGTATATTTTGGTTATCCGGTATCATTATCTGAGAATCGTTAAGAGAGGGATCATTTTGGCACAGAAGAAACCGACGACGGGCGCGAAGAAGGCGGCGTCCGGCTCCAAACCGAAGCCCAAAACGAATACCGCGCCCAAAACACAGAAAACGACCAAGGCGCAGGCAGCCAAAACGCAGTCTGCGCAGACGGAATCACTGCAGCAGGCCGCGCGTCAGCGCACGGCGATCCTGCTGCTGGCGGCCGCCGCTTTGCTGTTCTTTATCGCGGTCATCCCCGGCAAGAACGTGTGGGCGTATCTGCACGCCGGTCTGTTCGGTCTGTTTGGCGTGTGCGCGTGGGCGCTGCCGCTCATGCTGCTGGCGCTGGCGGTGATCTTTGCGATCAACAAGCCTCTGGGCGGCATGCGCTCGGAGTTCATCTTTGCCGCGGTGTTCGTGGTGATCCTCAGCGGGATCGTCCACGTCGGTTTCCATGACAGCGCGTACCTTTCGGACGTCGGACTCGGCATCCAGATCGGCGACGCATGGCAGCCGGAGTCGATCGCGCGAAGCGGCGGCGTGCTGGGCGTGCTGATCGGCTGCCTGTTCGCAAAGCCCTCCGACAAGACGCCCGCGATGATCACGATGATCATCGGCCTGTTCGTTTCTTTCATGCTGTTCTCCGGCACGACGCTGCGCGCGCTGTACCACGCGTTCGTGACGCCGGTCAAAAAGGTCGGCACCATCGCGGACGCGCGCATCGAAAAGGGCATGCAGCGCCACCGCGAGCTCGAGCTCGAACGCGCCGAACGCCGCAAGGCACGCGAGGATGAGCGCGCCGCGCAGCAGGCGCAGACGGCAAGCGAATCCGCCGGTGAAAAGACGAAGGCGTTCAACCCGTCCATCCCCATCGGACCGGACGCGGCGGAGAAGATCGACTACGAGCAGAACGACAACTTCCTGCCGGACTTCATCTATGCCGAAAACGATAAGACCAAACCCGTCAACCCCATGCGCCCGCCGGTGCTGCCGGGCGGCGAGATGCCTCCCCTGCCGGACGAACCGCCCGTACCGGACGAGCCGCCGCTCGACGTTCCGGTCGAAGCGCCCGTGCGCCGTCCGCGCAAAAAGAAAGAGCCGCAGCCGCAGCCTGAGCAGGAGCCTGTGAAAGAGGAACCGATCGAGGCGCCGCCGGTCGTCGGCGAACCCGAAAAGGTCGCCGCGTACCGCAAGCCGCCGATCGACTGTCTTGCCGCGCCGGTTTACAATGCCGAATACGGCAGCACCAAGGCGGAGGAGGAACAGAACGCCGCACTGCTGATCAAAACGCTCGAGAGCTTCAACGTCAAGGCGACGATCACCGGCGTGTTCCGCGGTCCGTCCGTCACGCGCTATGAGCTGCTGCCGGCCGAAGGCGTCAAGATCAGCAAGATCACCAATCTGGCCGACGATATCGCGCTGCGTCTGGCTGCGTCGGGCGTGCGCATTGAAGCGCCTATCCCGAACAAGGCCGCCATCGGCATCGAGGTGCCCAACCGTGCCAAGGCGTCCGTGACGCTGCGCGAGATCATCGACACCGACGTCTACCGCAAGGGCAGACAGAAGAGCATCCTCAACGTGGCACTCGGCAAGGACATCGCGGGCAACGTGATCTGCGCCGACCTTTCGCGCATGCCGCATCTGCTGATCGCCGGCACGACCGGTTCCGGTAAATCGGTGTGCGTCAACTCCATGATCATGAGCATCCTCTATAACGCGGAGCCGAGCGAAGTCAAGCTCCTCATGATCGACCCCACGCAGGTGGAATTCACCGTTTACGCCGGTATCCCGCATCTGCTCGTTCCGGTCGTGTCCGATCCGCGCAAGGCGTCGGGCGCGCTCGGCTGGGCGGTGACGGAGATGCTCGGCCGCTATAAGAAATTCTCCGAGCGCGGCGTCAAGGACATCGCGGGCTACAACCGTCTTTGCGACGAAGACCCCGAGATGGAGCGCATGAGCCGCATCGTGATCTTTATCGACGAGCTGTCCGACCTGATGATGGTCGCGCAGAACGAGGTCGAGGACGCGATCTGCCGTCTGGCGCAGATGGCGCGTGCGGCAGGCATGCACCTGGTGATCGCGACGCAGCGTCCGTCCGTGGACGTCATCACCGGCCTCATCAAGGCAAACATCCCCAGCCGGATCGCGCTGTCGGTGTCCTCGCAGATCGACTCGCGCACCATCATCGACACGGCCGGCGCGGAGAAGCTGCTGGGGTACGGCGACATGCTCTTCAACCCCGTCGGCATGAGCAAGCCTCTGCGCGTGCAGGGCTGCTTCGTTTCGGAACACGAGGTCGAAGAGGTCGTCAGCTTTATCAAGAGCCAGAAAGAATCGGTCTATGACGAAACCGTCATGGACGAGATCGAGCGTCAGTCCGCCGTCAAGAAAAAGGGCGGCGACCTGCCCGCGGAGGACGGCGGAAACGCCGCGCCCGTGGACGACAAGCTGCAAAAGGCGATCGAAGTGGTCGTCGAGGCGGGCATGGCGTCGACGACGCTGCTGCAGCGCAAGCTCAGTCTCGGCTACGCGCGTGCCGCGCGTCTGATCGACGAGCTCGAGGAACGCAAGATCGTCGGACCGTTCGAGGGCAGCAAGCCGCGCAAGGTGCTGATCACCAAGCAGCAGTGGATGGAAATGTGCGCGCTGTCATCCGATCCGGCTCCCGTGCCGGACGACGCGCCGCCGTTTGACGTGGACGAGTACGAGGACGCAGAGGACGATTTTGAGTAAAGCAGCCTACGAACGCGAAACGGCCGGTCAGCCGCAATATGACGAGCCGGAGCAGAATCGCCCCGGCAAACTGACGATCGCGGCCGTGATCATTCTGCTGATCGCGGCGGCAGCCATCACGCTGTCCGAGCTGCACGGCGGTCCTCTGCCGACGTGGGATGAGCTGGCGTCGATGGCGAAAATCACCGAACCGTCCGCCTCTTACAGCCGGTGCCTTGCGGTGCATTTCATCGACGTCGGGCAGGGCGACTGCATCCTCGTGCAGGCGCCGACCGGCGAGACGATGCTCATCGACGCCGGAGAACGCGGCAACGAACGGACCGTGGCGACGCATCCGCACTCCGACCACATCGGCAGCATGGACGACGTGATCCGCGCGTTCAAGGTCAGCAACGTCCTCATGCCGCGGCTGTCGAAGGAAAATACGCCGACGCATGCTTTCTATAAGGATATGCTGCGCGCGATCCGGCAATCCGGCGCAAAGACGATCGCCGCAAAGCCGGGCTTTTCGTTCCCGTTCGGCAAAGGAACCTCCACTGTGCTGTCCCCCGCCGGACAGACGGACGAGCTCAACGATATGTCCGTCGTGCTGCGTCTCGACTGGGGCAGCACGTCGTTTTTGTTCACCGGCGACGCAGAGACCGCCGCCGAACAGCAGATCCTCTGCGGCAGGTACGCGGAGTATCTCGACGTCGACGTGCTCAAGGTCAGCCATCACGGCTCCGGCACGTCCTCCTGCACGGCGTTTCTGAACGCCGTCTCGCCGCAGTACGCCGTCATCTCCTGCGGCGCCGGCAACGACTACGGACACCCGCACGAGCAGACGCTCGAAAGGCTCGGGCAGCTCGGCACGACCGTGCTGCGCACCGACACGATGGGCAGCATCCGCATGTATACGGACGGCGACACCATCTTTACGGAGACGGAAAATGGATAAGACGTTCAGCCTCGACCGTATCGAAAAGACCCTCGCCGTCCTGATCGACCGGGACGGCGGTGTTTTTCACGTGCTCGCACACACGCTCCCGCCCGACGCGCGCGAGGGCGATCTGCTCGCGCTGCAGGGCGGCAGATGGACGGTTTTGACGCAGGAAACGCAGCGTCTGCGCGACGCAAACTTTGACCTGCAGGAGAGCTTGTTTGACAAGTAAAAAAAATACAAAAAACACTTGCATTTCCCAAACCCCTGTGCTATACTATTACGGCAAATCCACACGGGAGAGTGTTCTGCGTGCCGGTGGCGGCTGCTCACGGGCTCCGCTGCGCGCCTAAATAGCTTTCCCGGAGGTACAACAAAAGGAGGAAAAAACAATGTCAGTCGTATCCATGAAACAGCTGCTGGAGGCCGGCGTCCACTTCGGACACCAGACCAGAAGATGGAACCCCAAAATGGCGCCCTACATTTTCACCGAGCGCAACGGGATCTACATCATCGACCTGCAGAAAACCGTCAAGAAGCTTGAGGAAGCGTACATGTTCGTGCGCGACGTCGCTGCCAACGGCGACACGATCCTGTTCGTCGGCACCAAGAAGCAGGCGCAGGATTCCGTGCGCGACGAGGCAACGCGCTGCGGCATGCCCTTCGTGAACGCCCGCTGGCTCGGCGGTATGCTCACCAACTTCAACACCATCCAGAAGCGCATCAAGAGACTCGGCCAGCTCAAGGCGATGGAAGAGAACGGCACGTTCGACATGCTTCCCAAGAAAGAAGTCATCAAGCTGCG
>CADAGA010000194.1 GCA_902787275.1 Oscillospiraceae bacterium
GCTGATGAAGCAGGCCGCGACCGGCACGGACGCAGAAAAAGAAGAGGCTGTCTGTCTGCTCGGTTCCCTGCACGGCAGGATGCGGCGGCACCGTGAAAAGTATTTTGCATTCTGATTTGACAAGAAAGGGTTGAACGTTCATGAAACAGCGTGCGAGCAAGCTCACCGCACTTCTGCTGGCACTGGCGATGCTCCTGACGGCGTCGTTCCCCGTCTGCGCGGCAGACGCGCCGCAAAACGGAACGCCCGGACAGCATCTGTTCGACAAGGTCTGGGACAAGGTCGCGGACGCGATCATCGGCGGCGTATCGAAGCTCCTGCTGACGGCGGACAGCTTCGGTCTTGTGCTGAAGGACCGCCGCTTCCCGACGGTCGAAGAATATGAAAATACGACGCACGAGGGCTTCTTCGCGGGCACCGGCGGCGCCGTTTCCGGCAGCGGATGGCGTCTCGGCTACGCCGGCGGCAGCGTCATCCCGACTGCTTGGCGGCGCGACGCTGCGGGCAACGCGGACGCAAACGGCATGTGCCTTGCCGGCTCGCACTACTTCGGCGGCTATTTCGGCTGTAAAACGCACAATATTTACGATGACGAGCAGCTGAATCTCGTCGTCATGAGCGTCGGCAGCGACCGCAACCGCAACGGCGTGGAGGACGTGCTGATCTACGCTGCGCTCGACAACATCGGCATGGCGAGCGGCAACGTGCGCGACGTGCGTCTCGCCGCCGTCAGGGCGCTCGCCGCAAAGGGCGTGGACGAAGAGGACGTCGTCGCGTTCGAGTTCAACTGCACGCACGCGCACACCGTGATCGAGGCGCTGGGCATGGGGCTTTCCTCCGTGTTCCTGACCGCGATGAAGAATCACTTTTTCCTCAAAAGAGACCGCGCGATCGAGCCGGAGCTGCTCGCGTCCATCTGCGCGCGCGCGGCCGACTGCGCCGCTGCGGCGTACGACAAAATGGAGAACGGCACGCTGTATTATTTCGAGACGCAGGACGTCAACGAATACTTCCGCAAAAACGCGGTCAACCGGGGCGCCGACGGCAGCGTCAGCGATATGATCCGCGAAAAGACGAGATACGGCGCGGCACAGCAGACGTTCTTTGCCTGCTGGCTGTTTGAGGGCGAGAGCGGTGAAAAAACGATCCTCGCCAATACCGGCGTGCATCCGACCAACGCAGGCAGACATTCCGACCGCGTGACGGCGGACGTGCCGTACTACATGGGACAGGTCATGCGCGAGGAAGGGTACAACTTCCTTTTCGTGCAGGGCGCGCAGGCCGCGATCGGCATGGGCGACGCCTACACGGCCGAAGGCAAAGCGTGGGCGCAGGCGCACACGCTGACCTATGACGACTGGGTCGCGCGGTACGGCGAAAAATACGCTTCTGCGCATTATAACGGAAACAAGGATGAGGACGGCGAGGGCGAATACTTCACCATGCGTGCGGTTGCCTATGACTTCGCGCATCTCATTCTCGATTCCATTGACCGCACTGCGCCCGTCGATCCGACGATGGACGTAAAGATGGGCGAAGCGGCGATCCCGCTCGATTACGGCATCATGTACATCGCCGCCGTCTCCGGTGTGTTCGGCTATAACACCGTCCGCATGCCCTGTGCGGAAACCGGCTACGGCGTGATGGCGGAGATCGGCTACGTCGCGCTCGGCAGCGACGTCGTGCTGCTGACTTTGCCGGGCGAGGTGTCGCCCGCACTGGTCTACGGCTCATCCGAAGACTACGCCGTAGCATGGCAGGGCGAAGGCTCGTGGACGGGCGAAGCATGGCCGTACCGGACGATCGCGGACGCCGCGCAGGAAGCGCTCGGCGAGAACAAGCGCGTCCTCTCCATGGGCGTCGCCAACGACGAGATCGCCTACGTGATGCCCGATACGGACTGCGCGAAGAACTTCCTGACGAAGTCCTTTTTCGACGGACGGCAGAACAACGAGGAGCTGATGGGCGCCAGCGCCGAGGTCGGCAGCGCGCTCGTCAAGAGCTTCTGCGCGTTCTTTAACGTGGACGCCGCCGCAGAATAAGCTCTCACCGTTTCCCGTCTGCCCGTTCCGGCAGAAAAAACAAATTCAGTTTGAAGGTGCCAAAACATGATACAGGCCGAAAAGAAATACCCGAAAGCGTACGTCGCGAATCCGCACATGCTCGGCGAAAACAGACTGCCGGCGCGGACGCTCCTGATCCCCGCGCAGAAACGCGGGATCACGCACAAAAACTTCACGGAATCCGACAGAGTGCAGCTGTTGAGCGGTGACTGGAAATTCTCTTATCTGCGCGAGGATACGACAGAACCGTTCTATCTTGCCGGACAGGACGACAGCGGCTGGGACACGCTGCGCGTTCCGTCCATGTGGCAGTTCTGCGGCTACGGCACCTGCTATTATCCCAACTTACGCTACGCCTTCCCCTACGATCCGCCCTATATTCACCGCAGCAATCCCGTCGGTCTTTACCGCAAATCGTTCTTTGCATCGTGCGCGGGACGCCGCGCGGTCCTGCGCTTTCTCGGCGTGGACAACGCGTACTTCGTCTGGCTCAACGGGCAGTATATCGGCTTTTCCAAGGGAAGCCGCATTCCGGCGGAGTTCGACGTGACCGGCGTTTTGCGCGACGGCGAAAATCTGCTCGCTGTAAAGGTCTACACCTTTTCAGACGCTTCCTATCTGGAAGGGCAGGATATGCTGCTGGCAAGCGGCATCTTCCGCGACGTAATGCTGCTCTTCACCGGCGAAAACACGCTGCAGGATATGACGATCCTGCCCGACATCTCCGGTTTTACGGTCAAATACAACTGCGCGACGAGCAGGACGCCGGCCGCGATCCGTTTCACGCTCTGCGACGCGGACGACCATCTCTGCGCCGTGCAGGAAAAGCCTGTCTGCGCAAAAGGCGAAGTGTTTCTCCCGCTGGAAAACGCCGTGTGCTGGAACGCGGAGCAGCCCTATCTTTACACGTTATACGCAGAGATCCTCGAAAACGGCGCCGTTACGGAAACGTACACCAAAAAAGCCGGCATCGCCAAAAGCGAGATCAAAGGCTGTCTCCTGCTGATGAACGGCAGGCCGATCACGCTCAAGGGTGTGAACCGCCACGAAAACAACGCGCACACCGGCAGGGCGATCCGGGCGCAGCAGATCGAAGCGGAACTGCGCGACATCAAGAGCTGCAATCTGAACGCGATCCGCTGCTCGCACTATACGAATCACCCGCTTTTCTACGAGCTTTGTTCCGAGCTCGGCATCTACGTCATGGACGAAGCAGACTGCGAGACGCACGGCGCGGAGTGCTCCGGTGATCTGGGCGCTCTGAACAAGGATGAAACTTGGTTCGACGCGTTTTTTGACCGCGCGTCGCGCATGTATGCGATCAACAAAAACGAGACGTGCATCAATATCTGGTCGCTCGGCAACGAATGCGGGCACGGGGAGAACAACGACCGCTGCGTCGCCTGGCTGCAGGAGCAGGACGTAAAAAAGCCGATCAAGGACAACAACAATTCCATGGCCGATCCGGACGGCGCGTATTTTGCGACGACCGGCTATATGCCGATGCAGGAGCTGCGCGACATGACGGCGAAAACCGTCCGCCCGCTGATGATGCTGGAATACGCGCACGCGATGGGCAATTCACCGGGCGGTCTCGAAGATATCTGGAACTGGGTCTACGAAAACGAGAAATGCTGCGGCGGCTACGTCTGGGAATTCAAGAGCCACGGTTTTTACGTCGAAGGAAAGGACGGAAAACCGCGCTACCTCTACGGCGGCGACTTCCCGGATCGCTATCACTGGTCGAACTTTTCGCTGGACGGCTACCACACGAGCGACGGCACACCGAAGCCCTCGTGGGCGGAGCTGCGCGAGGTCAGTGCACCGGTGTTCGTCAAGTGGGACGAACACGGTGTCAGTGTGAAAAACACCTACGATTTTCTGCCGCTGGACGGCGTGACGATGCGCTGGTCCGTCAGCGCGGACGGCGCTGCCATCAGAAAGGGCGAATGCTCTCTGGACGGTCTGCAGGCGCAGGACAAGCGTTTCTTCGCGCTTCCTCTGGAAACGGACGGCCTTTCCGGACTGGTCACGGCAGAATGCACTTTTGTGAAAAACGGCAGACAGATCGCACAGAAGCAGACGATCCTCGCGGATCTCCCGCACGCTTCCGAAAAGGCGGCCGGATTCGAGCACAGCATCACGGAAACGGACGACACGATCCGCA
>CADAGA010000195.1 GCA_902787275.1 Oscillospiraceae bacterium
AGTTGGGCAGCCGTACTGTAACCCAGCGTCGTCGTGTAGTTGGCGTCGATCTTGGTCAGCCATTTCGCAACTGCACGGTAAAGCTCCATGAACTGACGGTACGACTCGCTCTCGCTGAGCAGCTGCGTGTTGTTGATCGGCAGCGAATTCATCGCGTAGATGTATGCGTTACGCAGTGCAGAACGGTTAAACACGTTGACGCTGCAGCGCAGCTCCGCCGTATCGTAAATTCTGTCGCCGGCCTGCTTGTTGGCGTAACCGGCGCCGACGTACCACGTGCCGGACGTTGCGGAGGAAATGTCTCTTCTCCAGTGCTCGTTGAACTTGATACCCTCGCCTTCCGGCGCGTTCAGGTTGTTCCACGCGCCCTGGGACGCGATGACGTCGCTGCCCAGAAGCACATCCCAATACTGCGCTCTGTCGTCGTCATTCTTGGTGTAGTGATAATCCGAATGATTTGAATTGAACAGGTCGCTGTGGTTGTAGCAGTTCGAGATGAAGTACGCACCACCGGAGTCGCTGTTTTCATCGTCGGTGACCATCAGACCGACCGACAGGTTCGGGATCTGGTTAAGATCTGAATAACGGCTGTTGTCAACGGTCAGACGGCCGGTCGAGCTGTAGGCGAAGTTGATGGTATAGTCGTCGCCGCTGCTGTGCGAAGACGTCGTACCGGTATACGAATGTCCGGTCGCATCCGGAAGCGCGGAGGACGAGCCTTCAAACCAATTGCCGGCGCCCTCGTTCGAGGTGGCGATCGAAAAGTACTGACCGAGCGTGAGGTTCAGGTTGCAGCACTCGATGCCGGAGCCGGAAGAGGAAAACGGCAGAAGACCGTGGTTGGTGGACGCCTTCGGGAAGCTCGCGCCGTCGCGGACGGCTGCACAGCCGTGCACGCCGCTGATCCAGGAAAGGAAGGAGCCCCAGTGGTTGCTGCCGCGTGTGTTCCTGCCGCTTACGCCGACTGCGATCGGCGCAACGTACGGTTTGTAAACATACGTATATGCTTCAGCCTGTTTCTCCAGGCCGTCAGCCGTGTCAATGTAGGTTGCGATCCATCGGATCCAGACGCCGCTCGTTCCGGCGTCCATCTGGGGGCTGTTGCCCCACATGACCATCGTCGTGGCATAGCCGCTCATCGTACCGAGGCGGTAACCGGGGCTCGAAGGCACTCTTTCCATGCCGTCGCCGTAGGTGATCGACGCGGATGAAGAAAGCGGAACGCCGGGTTCGACCTGCCACTCAAAACTGATCCGGACGTCGGTCGCGGTCGGGTACTAGAACGCGATCTTACCGGTCGAGCTCTCGCCGGTATCCAACGTCAGATTTCCGCTTTCATCCAGGGTATTGTTGACGTACCACTGGAACGTGGAAGTCGTGCTCGACTTGTACGCATTGTAGCGCGGGGCGAGGTAAATCGCTTCCGGCACAATGAAGTACAGGTTGCTGTAAGCCGGATCCGTTGCCGTCACTGCCGCCTCCGCCGTCGGAAGAATACCCGACGGATCGAAGATGAAGAACGTCGTGAGGATCATGGCCGCGGCCAGCATCACGCTGAGCGCGCGTTTGAAGGTTTTCTTCATACAGTTTCCTCCTTTGGTCGTTCGCCGTTTGTGCAGGCGCCGCGTGACACCTACACAAATCCAATTTAACGGATAAATTGTATCACAAAGCACTGCGCACTGTCAACAATATTTTACTTTTTTTCTTTTCGTTTAGCAAATTTGTGGAACATGACGAGACGGAATCCCCGAACCTGCGGCAAAGCGGGAACAGCATCTGCAAACGGCGCCGGATCGACGCGGATGCACGCCCTGCGGCGAAGACGGAAGTCTTTCCTGATCGGCAGGCATTCAATGAATGATTCCCGATAGCAAATTTTGCCTTTTCTGATTTCCGATACCGTTTTTATCTGTGCCGGCAGGGAGTGCAGCAAGAAAAAAGCGGAGCAGGCCGAAGCCCGCTCCGTCTGATTCTTTCTATAGTCGTTCTTTATTCGTAATACAGCACCGCACTGCGGAACAGTCCCATATCGTACTTGCCCGGGACGTTCTGATACAGGCCGTCCTCGTAGCGCTCGGTGTGTCCCATCTTGCCGAAAACTCTGCCGTCCGGCGACGTGATGCCTTCGATCGCGCAGACGCTGCCGTTCGGGTTGAAGCGCACGTCCATCGTTGCATTGCCGTCGAGATCGACGTACTGCGTGGCGATCTGGCCGTTCACCGCAAGCTCCTGCAGCATCTTATCCGACACGATGAATTGGAGATCGGCACGTTGTACACTTCGCCCGGCTCGGTCAGCATCAGCCACGGAGATTTGTTCGACGAAACGCGCGTGTGCACGATCCGCGACTGGTGGCGGCCGATGTCGTTGTACGTCAGCGTCGGACACGTCTCGTCCGTGTCGATGATCCTGCCGAACGGCACGAGACCGAGCTTGACGAGCGCCTGGAAGCCGTTGCACACGCCGCACATCAGACCGTCGCGCGCCTCGAGCAGCTTTGTCACGCCCTCTTTGACGCGCGCGTTGCGGAAGAACGCGGTGATGAATTTGCCGGAGCCGTCCGGCTCGTCGCCGCCGGAGAAACCGCCGGGGATAAAGACGATCTGCGCGTCGTCGAGCTTCTTGGCGAACTGCTCCACGCTGCGGCTGATGCCCGCCGCGGTCAGGTTGTTGATGACGAAAATCTCCGGTTCGGCGCCTGCGCTCGCGAGCGCTTTTGCGGTGTCGAATTCGCAGTTGGTGCCCGGGAACACGGGGATCAGCACGCGCGGTCTGGCGTAGCGGATCGCCGGCTTCAGGCGGCTCCCGGCCTTGAACGTCAGGTTCTCCGCCGTTCTGCCGCGCACGTCCGTCTCGCACGGGAACACGGGTTCGAGCTTCTTTTCATACAGATCGAACAGTTCGCTCAGCGCGAGCGCTTCGCCGCGGTACGTGACGGCGCCGTCGCCGGTCGTTTTGCCGACCACGGTGCCAACCGGCTCGTCCGTCTCCAGAAGGAACGCGCCGTAATTGTAGCCGAAGATATCCTCCATCGTCAGCGCGTCGTCGAACGCGAATCCCACGCCGTTGCCGATGCCGCACTTGAGCACCGCCTCCGCGATGCCGCCGAAGGTCGGCGTATACGCGGAATAGACCTTGCCCTCGCGCATGAGCGCCGTCACGCGGTCGAACAGCGCACGAAGCGACTGCGCGTTCGGCAGGCCGCTCTCATCCGTCTCGGGACGCAGCAGCGACACGCAGTGTCCCGCCGCCTTGAATTCAGGCGTCACGACCTCGTGCACGTCGCCCGTCGTGACCGCGAAGGACACGAGCGTCGGCGGCACGTCGATGTGCTCGAAGGTGCCGCTCATGGAGTCCTTGCCGCCGATGGCTGCGATGCCGAAGTCCATCTGTGCCCGGAACGCGCCCAGCAGCGCCGAGAGCGGTTTGCCCCAGCGTTTGCCGTCCTTCATCGGCTTCTCAAAATACTCCTGGAACGTGAGATACACGTCCTCGAATTTCGCACCCGCCGCGATCAGCTTGCTGACCGACTCGACCACCGCGAGATACGCGCCGTGGTACGGGCTCTTTTCGGCGATATAGGGGTTGTAGCCCCACGCCATATAGGATACGGTGTCGGTCTTGCTCTGCTCGACCGAGATCTTGTGCACCATCGTCTGGATGGGCGTCTGCTGATATTTGCCGCCGAACGGCATCAGCACGGTGCCGCGTCCGATCGTGGAGTCGAACCGCTCGGACAGACCGCGCTTCGAGCAGACGTTGAGATCGCCCGCGAGCGCACGCATCTGTGCGGCGAAATCCGTACCGACCGTTTTGGCAAACGACTGCGGGTCCGCAGGCGTAATTTCGATATGCTTTTCGGCGCCGTTGGAATTCAGGAATTCACGCGAAATATCCACGACCTTGACGCCGTTCCACGACATGACCAGACGCGGCTGCGTCTGTACCGTCGCGACGATCGTCGCCTCAAGGTTTTCCTGTCCGGCGATCTCCATGAAGCGCGCCGCGTCCTCGGGCGCAACGACGACCGCCATACGCTCCTGCGATTCGCTGATCGCAAGCTCGGTGCCGTCGAGACCGTCGTACTTTTTCGGCACGGCGTTCAGGTCAATGCGCAGACCGTCCGCCAGCTCGCCGATCGCAACGCTCACGCCGCCCGCGCCGAAGTCGTTGCAGCGCTTGATGAGACGGGACGCCTCGCCGTTGCGGAACAGCCGCTGCAGCTTGCGTTCCTCGGGCGCGTTGCCCTTCTGCACCTCTGCGCCGCAGGTCGTCAGAGAGGAAAGCGTGTGCGATTTGGAAGAACCGGTCGCACCGCCGCAGCCGTCGCGTCCGGTGCGTCCGCCCAGAAGGATCACGACGTCGCCCGGCTCGGGGCGCTCGCGCCGCACGTTGCGCGCCGGAGCCGCCGCGATGACCGCGCCGATCTCCATGCGCTTGGCGGCATAGCCGTCGTGGTAAAGCTCGTCCACCTGTCCCGTCGCCAGACCGATCTGGTTGCCGTAGGAGCTGTAGCCCGCGGCAGCCGTGGTCACGATCTTGCGCTGCGGCAGCTTGCCCGCGAGCGTTTCCTCGACCGGACGCAGCGGATCGGCCGCGCCCGTCACGCGCATCGCGGCGTAGACGTAGCTTCTGCCCGAAAGCGGGTCGCGGATCGCGCCGCCGATGCACGTCGCCGCGCCGCCGAACGGCTCGATCTCGGTGGGATGGTTATGCGTTTCATTTTTGAACAGCAGCAGCCAGTCCTCCGGCTTGCCGTCGACGTCCACGCTGATCTTGACCGTGCAGGCGTTGATCTCCTCGGACTCGTCGAGGCGCGGCAGCTTGCCGTCCGCCTTTAATGCTCTGGTGGCGATGGTCGCCACGTCCATCAGATTCATCGGCTTCGTCCTGCCGAGCTTCTGCCGCACGGCGACGTATTCGTCCCACGCGCTCTGCAGCAGCGGGTCGCCGAATTCGGCGCTGTCGATCGTCGTCAGGAACGTCGTGTGCCGGCAGTGATCCGACCAGTACGTGTCGATCATGCGGATCTCCGTGATCGTCGGGTCGCGCCCCTCCTTGCGGAAGTAGTCGCGGCAGAACCGCACGTCATCCGCGTCCATCGCGAGGGCGTACTTTTCGACGAATGCGGAAAGCTCGTCCTCCTCCATGGCGCAAAAGCCCGTGCAGACGTCCACCGTCGTGGGGATGTCGTACTGCATCCGGAGCGTGTCGACCGTTTCGAGCGACGCCTCGCGGCTTTCGACGGGGTTGATGACGTATTTTTTGATGGTTTCGATCTGCTGCGCCGTCAGATCGCCGTATAGCAGATAGACCTTCGCCGTGCGCACGAGCGGACGCTCGAGCTGCGAAAGGATCTGGATGCACTGCGCTGCGGAATCCGCCCGCTGATCGAACTGGCCGGGCAGATACTCCACCGCGAACACCGCACAGTCGGACACATCGCCCGCCGTATCGGTGCAGACGTCGAGCTGCGGCTCGGAAAAGACGGTGCGCTTTGCTTTTTCAAACAGCGCCGCGTCGATGTTTTCTACGTCGTAGCGGTTAAGAAGCCGCACCTTCTCGAGCGTCTTAACGCCCAGGAAGGAGCGCAGGTCGGCGCACAGTGCGGCGGCTTCGTGATCGAAGCCCGGCTTTTTTTCCACGAAAACTCTGTATACCATGGGTGCCTCCGTTTCAGGGGTTAGGATTTGGGGATCACGCGTTCAGCGCTCTTTGTCCGATGTCCTTGCGGCAGTAGGCGTTGTCGAAATGCACCTTGGCGGCGTTTTCGTACGCCTTGTCCACCGCTTCACGCAGCGTCGGCGCCGTCGCCGTCACGCCCAGCACGCGGCCGCCCGCCGTCAGAAGCTGCCCGTCGACGCGCTTCGCGCCGGCGATGAACAGCTCCACCTGCATCCCGTCGTCGACGGTGATGGGGAAGCCGGTCTGATACTTCTGCGGATAGCCGTCGCTCGCCAGAACGACGCAGCACGCGCTGTCCGTGCTGAAGCGCACGTCCGTCTCGCTCAGCTTTTCGTCCGCGACCGCCTCCATGATCGTCAGCAGATCGCTCTGAAGAAGCGGCAGCACGACCTGCGTTTCGGGATCGCCGAAACGGCAGTTGTATTCGATGACCTTGGGGCCGTCCTTCGTGATCATCAGGCCGAAGTACAGACAGCCCTTGAAGGGTCTGCCCTCCTTGCGCATCGCCTCGATCGTCGGCAGGAAGATCTCGTTCATGCACTGCTCGGCGACCGCCGGCGTGTAGTACGGGTTCGGCGCGACCGTTCCCATACCGCCGGTATTCAGTCCCTCGTCGCCGTCCTTGGCGCGCTTGTGATCCATCGAGGAGATCATCGGCACGACCGTCTTGCCGTCGGTGAAGCTGAGCACGGAGACCTCGGGTCCCTCTAAGAATTCCTCGATCACCACGCGGCTGCCGGATGCGCCGAACACCTTGTCCTCCATCATG
>CADAGA010000196.1:0-6856 GCA_902787275.1 Oscillospiraceae bacterium
TTTTTTTGTCCGTTTTTTCTATCGCCCGGTCAGGTCGTTTCCCCTGTCGGTGCAGGCTCTTTGATCTGCGCGTCCTGCTGCGGCGCGTTCGTTTCCTCGCCGAGCCGGTCTGCGCGCGCCTGAAGCTCTTTCATGATCTCCACGTGCTTTTCATCCGTATAGTCCCAGAAGAAGATGTACGGCAGCATCATCAGGATATAACCGGCAAGGTCAAAGGCGATGCCGATGATCATGCACTTGATGCGCACGTCGTCCATATACAGCACGTCCCAGTCGGACGTAAAGCCGGCGCTCACGAACATCAGCGGGATGATGAGTCCCACCAGCGACGTGATCGGTCCCGTAAACCAGCCGATGATGCCCTGATACCCCTCGAAGCGTTCACCGGAGATGTACATCTGATAGTCGCTGATGCGGATGTTCATATCGTTCTGCGCGATCTTCAGCGCCGACGTCAACCCGTCGCCGAGGAAGTACGCGATAAACAGCAGTATGCCGCACAGCCAGTGCAGCTTGCCGAGGAACAGGAAAGCGACGATATAGATGACGGAGCGTCCCGCATTGACGATCTGGCTGAACACCATCAGCGTTTTGTATTGAAAACGCTTGCGGATCCACGGCGCGAGCAGCTGTCCGGGCGTTCCCGCAAATTTCAGCACGATCTCCGCGACGGAAAACAGCAGTCCCGTTTCGCGCCAGGTATAGATCAGCAGGATCGTTTTCATGTTGAGCATGCCGTTGCCCAGAGAATCCAGCAGCCCGACGGCGCTGTTGATCCAGAGATACCTGTTCTTGAAGATGCCCGCAATACACGTCCAGAAGGAATAGTACTCCTTCTTTTCAATGGGCGGCGCAGGAATGCGCTCCTTGATCTTGCCCAGAGAGATGAACATGATGAACGCGCTGACCACGAAAAACGCGGGAAGCAGGTAGCGGAACGTGTCGCGGTCGCTGATTCCGCCGACAAACAGCGCGCCCGCAATCGTCGGCAGCAGGAAATTCACGATGTTCTGCACGATGTGGCTGAGCTTGACCGGATACGAGTTGACGAACAGACGCTCCTGCTGATTCGGGCTGATGTTGAACGCCACCTTTTGCGTATGACCGGTAAAGGCGAACATGCCGTAAAGCTGGAACAGCAGGAACAGCTTCCAGACGCGCTCCGTCATGGGCAGCTCGTACAGCGGCAGCCAGCAGATCAGCACGGCCACCGTAACGCCCTGCACGATGTTGGAATAGGCAAACAGCTTGTAACGTCCCAGCTTCTTGAGCAGCAGCTTGCGGATCACGATCCCGCGGAAGCCGCCCCATCCGTTGCAGAGAAAGTAAGCGCCGAATATTTTGAAGAAGCCGACCGCGTCGATCCCCGCCCACTTTGAGTCCAGCGCAAGACGTACGCCGTCCGGCAAAAAGGCGGAAAAATCGAAGAACAGCATCAACAGACCCAGCACGGCGAAGGAAAGATAGATCGCAAAATATTTTCGCTCCACCTTCTTCGGCAAAAAGCCGAGGTTGGCGTCCACGCCCATGGAGAGAATACTCCACAGATAGTTCGTGGCGATGAAAAACGTATTGATGGCAGCGAAGGTCAGCAGAGGGATCTGATAATAGAACGCCACCAGATAGCAGCCGGTGCCGAACGACAAAAAACCGCACAGATACTGCAGCGTATAGTCGCCGCCGACCGCGCCGAAAATGGACAGATACTCTCTGTAGGGAACGTACTTGCCCTCCGGCGGCGTTTTCCAATACGTTCGCACGTCATGAAAAAACGCCTTGACTTTTCCGTTTTCTTTAGCCATTCTTCAGCGCCTCCTCTCTGCGTGCTGCGGTTTGTTCCGCTTTGTACGCCTCGGTCCGTTCGTCCGCGTCTTTCCGCGTTTTTCCGAACTGAGGCTTCGGCGCTTTCCACATCGCGCCCGCCTTGATGCTTTTCGGCAGCCACGATTCGCCGAGGGAGAGCGCGTTCTCGTCCGCTGCGCCGAGGTACACGTCCGTGATGCCGGTGCAGGAGAACAGCGCGTGGTGTCCGATCTGCATGACGGACGCCGGGATATACAGCACGGGTGAAATGCTTCCGCATTTGCTGAATGCGTCGGAACCGATCGTCTGAATGCCGTCCGGCAGCGTAAATCCCGTGCCGGTCAGCGCATCCGCTTCGGCGTCGTATTCATATGCGCCCAGGCGCGAGCAGCCGAAGAAGGCCATATCTCCGATCTCCCGCAAAGACGCGGGCAGCGTCAGGTCCCGCAGATGCTCGTTCTTGAGGAACGCGAACGTTCCGATCCTTTCCACACCGTCCGGCACGACGTACGCATCCGGATAGTCAAACGCCTCTTCCGCGTCGCTCTCCGTCTGCCCGTAACAGGGCGGATACAGCAGCAGCGTCCTGCCGTCCTTCGTGAACAGCACGCCGTCGACGTCCGCATACCATTCGTTTGCCGGATCGACCGTGATCCTTTGCAGCTTTTTCATGTTGAAGAACGCCGTCTCTTCGACGTGCCGTATCGACGCGCCGATCTCAAGCTCTTCAACGTATTCGTCCGCGTTGACCACGTAGGCGCCGACAGCGACGACCGGCTTCGTTTCATCCGGATCGTTTCCGTTTCTGTCGCGCACGTAATCCATGCGCAGGACTTTCGTTCCAGCGTTGCCGTTGAAACTCGTGAACACCCATCCGTTCAGCGTCTCATCCCCGCCGATCGCTGTTTCTTCCTTGTACTTATACGGCGCGCGGGAAATGGAGATCAGCGAGATCGTGACCGACGCGGTCACGAAAAGCACAAGCACGACGATAAAAGCGATTTTCTGCCAGACTTTCAACCCAAGTCCCCCTTATCAGAAGCTATGCCGGAAAGGAAAAGGGCGCTGCGAGATCATCCGCAGCGCCCTGAAAATCCGTTTAATACCAGATCCAACCGAACAGGAAGATGATAATGAGCCACTGCCACCAGACGTATTTCACCGTGACCTCGCACGTCGCTGTCCTGCCGTCGGCCGAAGTCGCCGTGATCGTGGCGCTTCCGCGCTTAACGGTCGTCAGCGCGCCGGTCGTCGGATCGACCTTGACGGCTCTGTCATTGGACGAGCTCCACGTGACCGTCTCGGATGCCTTCAGCGTGAACGAAGGCTTTTTCGGTACGTAGCGGATCGGTGCGTCGGGCTTCGTCACGATCACGAGCTTCTGCACTCTGGGGATCGCGCGCGTTTCCTTGGCGTTGCACCTGGAACAGGTTCTCGTCTCTTCGCCTTCGGTATTCTCCGTCGGCGCTTTGGTCTGCGTCCATGCACCGAAGCTGTGGCCGAGCGCCGCCGTTTCATCGCCGCTGTAAGTATCTCTGCAGCGCGTGCAGGTGTACGTCGTATAGCCGCCCGCGGTGCAGGTCGGCTGCGTTACGGCCGCCTGATAGGAATGACCGAGTTTTTCCGTTTCGTTGCCGGTGTAAGAATTCTGGCAGCGCGAGCAGGTATAGGTCGTGTAGCCGCCCTCGGTGCAGGTCGGGTTCGTCACGACCGCCTGGTAGGAATGGCCGAGTTTTGCCGTTTCGTTGGCGGTGTAAGAATCCTGACAGCGCGAGCAGGTATACGTCGTGTAGCCGCCCTCGGTGCAGGTCGGGTTCGTCACGACCGCCTGATAATCGTGACCACGTGCTTCGACCGGCTGCGTCTCAAACGCGGTACAGCGCGAGCAGGTCTTCTTCTGCTCACCGGCCGCGGTGCAGGTCGGCTGCGTCGTCACCGTCCACGCGCCGAAGTCGTGGCCGAGCCTGGAGTTTTCATCCACAACGATCCTGGTGTGCTCCGGATTATTCTTGCAGGTGTAGGTCGTATATCCGTCCGCCGTACAGGTGGGTTCGGTATAAACGCCGTCGTCCCAGTCGTGTCCGATCGTTTCGATCGTCTCGTTCTTGACGTGACCGCAGCCCTTGCAGACGAACACGCGCTTGCCTTCCGTATCCTCGGTGGGCGCGACGTAAGCGCTCGTGTCCTCCTCATAGTCGTGTGCTTCGGTCACGGGATCGGGCGTGGTGCACACGGTGCAGAAACGCTCGTGGCAGTTCTCATCCTTATACTGCCATGCGCCGTAGGTATGCTCGATCGCGGGATCGCCCGCCGCCGTGTAGGAGTAGCCGCAGACCTTGCAGGTGTAGGTGATGCTGCCGTCTGCGGTACAGGTCGGATTGGTGACGACCGCGTGGTCGGCATAGTCAAACGCCTCTCCGCAGCGCGTGCAGGCGCGCTTATGCCGGCTTTCATCCGCGGATACCCACGTTGCGCCGACAAAGGTGTGGTCGAGCGCGCCGGTCTCGTTCGCCGTATAGCTGTCGCCGCAATGCTTGCAGGTATAGGTCGTGAATCCGCCCTCGGTGCAGGTCGGCTGTGTCACGACCGCTTCATATTCATGCTCGAGCGCATCGACAGGCTCCGTTCTCGTCTCCTGGCAGCGCAGGCAGGTAAACGTCTTCACGCCTTCCACGCCGCACTTCGGTTCGGTCGTCACGACGCCGTTGTTCCAGTTGTGGTTGAGCGCGGCGGTCGGGTTCATCGTGTAGCTGTCGCCGCAGTGCTTGCAGGTATAGGTCGTAATGCCGCCCTGGGTACAGGTCGGCTGTGTCACGACCACTTCATATTCATGCTCGAGCGCATCGACGGGTTCCGTTCTCGTCTCGCCGCAGCGCGTACAGGTAAACGTCTTTTCGCCTGCCACGCCGCAGCTCGGATCGGTCGTCACGACGCCGCTGTTCCACGCGTGTCCGAGCGCCTTGGTCGGATTGACCGTATTGGTCTTGCCGCAGCGCGTGCAGTACTGCGTCGTGTAGCCGCCCTCGGTGCAGGTCGGTTTCGTTACGATCGCGTTCTCATTGAAGTTGTGCCCCAGAGCGGGCGTCTCGTTCGTTTTATAGTAGTCGCCGCAGCGCGTGCAGGTAAACAGCGTGAAGCCGCCGGCCTCACACGTCGCCTCCGTCACGACGCCGTCGTTGTATGCGTGATTGGCCGATTCGTACAGAGTCAGGTACTGGACGTACTCGTCATAGTCTTCGTCGCCGCGTCTGTACGTTACGAAAATGCCGTCTTCATTGATACGCAGAGCGGATTTATTCGCCGTACAGTACATCTCTGTCGCGTTCATGGCATCGCGCAGCTCCGTACGCTTTGCAGCCTCTTCTTCCGCCGTGAACGGCGCTTTTCCGTTGCGGATGCGATCCTCGTTGTAGATTTGGATCTGATCGTTCAGGTACGCATCCACGTTGAAATGGAATCCGCGGCACGGGATCTCGCTCACGCTGTAATAAACCCGGAGGTATCCGGTGTTCGTGTCGTCGCCGACCTTGCGCAGATAGCGGAAATACGCAGCGTGCGCCGTACGGTCGGTACGGTCCGTCATAACGCCGTCGACAATGATGCGAAGGATCGACGCATCCGCATTGAGATAATACTGCGCGTTTTCGTATCTGCTGCCGAAAATCTCATTCAGTCCGGCTGCGTCAAACCAGTACGCACCGTTTGCAAGTCCGTTTTTGGACGTCGGCAGGAGCGTGAAGCCGACGTTGGGATCGACGCCCACCTGACGCAGATAACGGAAATCCGCGTCGGCAAGTTCCGAGTCCCTGCGCGTATCGTTCACGATGCCCGCGATGATCACGCGCAGCGTGTTGCCGTCCTCGCTGAGATAATACAGCGCGGAAAGCGGCTCGTCGTTGTCGTTTGAAGCCGCGCGGCTCGCCGCGTCGTACCAGTATTCTCCGTCGTCGAGACCCGAGTCGGAGATCGGCAGCTTCGTAAAGCCCGCGTTGGGATCAATGCCAACCTGGTGCAGATAATTGAAATAGTAGCCGTGCTCCGACTTGAAGGAGTCGGTCGATTTGCCCAGAAGAATGATGCGCAGCGTTTCGCCGTCCTCACTGAGATAGTAATCGGCGTTCTTGTAGTACACCTCGAAGTCGCCGCCGATCGTCCGCGCCAGCGCATCTGCGTCGAACCAATAGTCGCCGATCTCAAGTCCCTCGTCCGACTTCGGCAGCAGAACGAAGCCCGCGTTTGGCTCCACGCCGACCTGACGCAGGAAATTGCACATCGTGTCGGGATCGTCCAGTACGAGCTCGTCCGTGTTGATCATAGAACCGGATTCAAACACGAACGTTTTGCGCAGGATCGTTCCGTCCTCGCTCAGATAGTATGATGCGTCCATGTACTGCGCTCGTTCGGATTCATTCATCTGCGGACTGACAGCCGCCCAGAGGCCTTCTTTGTCGAACCAGTAATCCCCGTCGCTCAAACCGTCCGGCGACGTCGGAAGCGGATCGCCGAATGCAGGCATGGTCATCAGGAACGTGAAATACTCCGGATGCGAATCCTTGTAGCGTTCCTCCTTGGAACCGTCCTGCATAAAGACGATTCTGATCACCTGTTCATTGTCGCTGAGATAATAAGTCGAATCGGACTGATACACCGGTTTGTTTTTCAATGCAGCAAGACCCTTGCTGTTGTACCAGTGATCTCCCTCGTTCAACGTATCCGTAACGGTGTTCAGTTTTACAAAACCCGGCATGACGGCATCGGCAAACGATGCGATTCCGAACACAGGCGTCGCAAAAAGAACGACCAGGAGGATCGCCAGCGCTCTTTTCATTCCGTTCACGTGAATCATTAGGATTCTCCTCTCCTATAATTATACAAAATAATATTACCATAAGATGTCTTAACTGTCAATCCTGAATCGAATAGTTGAAAAGAATAATTTTTCCTGCAAGAAAATGCCCCCGAGCGCTCTGCTCGGGGGCTGTCGTTGTATAAGTCGTTCGGATTACTCCGCGGGGGTGTTGAGCTGGGACCACGTATTGGAGTAGATGGTCTG
>CADAGA010000196.1:6900-8332 GCA_902787275.1 Oscillospiraceae bacterium
CTGCCCGCCTTTAACGTTATTCACGTTGATCTTGCACTGACCCTCTTCCGTCAGCGTCTTGCCGGCAAGCTTCACGACGTTCACGCCGTTCACACTGCCGCCGATCACGAGATTCTCCGCGCTGGAGTCATCCTTGCCCTGGTTCGTCAGCACCAGACCGAATTCCTCGATCTGCGCATCAGCCGGAACGCTGATCTTGCCGCTGTAGGACAGCGTGTACATTCCGTTGACCACCGAAACGTGCGTCGGGTTCTCCGCATCCATCACGATGCTCGCGACCTGTTCGACCGGAGCGTCGGCATAGATCGCCTTCAGATTGACGTCGCTCGTGACGATGAACGTGTACAGCTCGTCATAGCTCACCGGCACGTCGTCCGCGCCGTCCTGTGCCCAGTACGCGAATACCTTGCCTTCCGGCGCCGCTTCCGCGACTGCCGTCACACGGCTGTACGGGCTGACCTGAATCTCCTGCTTGCCGCTGACCGCGCCGTTCCCCACGCTGACTCTCAGAAGCGCGTCCGTCTTTGCAAACACCGCTCTGACCGTCACGTCGTCATTGATCTCCGCGTTGTACGCGCCCACGAGGTTCATCTTCCTGCCGTCCGCATACTGCATCGTCAGATCGCTCAGCATGTACCCCGTCTTTGACGAAACGCGGATCTGTACCTGCGAGCCGGCCGGGATCGTGACCTTGCCTGCCTTTACCGGCGCGAATTCGCCGTTGACGTACGCTTTCACGATACCGCCCGCTGTGCTCTTGAGCGTCATCGAGTAATCTCTCGTCGCGTCCGCGAACAGGTTCACCGTATAGATCTCGTTGAGCATGAACGAGTACACGTCCGGACGGTATTCCTCGTCGTCCTCCGCGTGACCGCCGTTGACCCTCCGCGTGACCGCCGTTGACGGCTGCCTCCTCGATCACGTTGACCGCGATCTCGTCCGGCTGCACCTCTTCGATCGCCAGCGTCGTCAGCGCGGCTTCTTCGATCTCACCGACGCCGACGCCGTTCACCGGGTCCGTGATCTGCGACTGCGGGAGCGGAGCCGAGGCTGCCGATGCATATTTGCCGCCCATGTTCTCGTCGTTGATCGTCACGACCACGCTGCCGTCCGAGGCGGCCTGGAAGTTGAACGTCTGCACGCCGCCCGCCTTGTCGGTGATCTTCATCGTGTACTTGTAGTCATTGTTGCCCTGCGGCAGTCCGGTGATCGTGAACTGGTTGTTCACCACGTTCCATTCCTGTCCGTGCCGCCAAGCTCGTTGACGATGACTTCGCCTCTTACGGGAGCGGCCGCCTGTGCCGCCTGCGTATCCTGCAGGTCGCGCTGCAGAATGTTCGTGTAGTGGTTGCCGAATCTGTCGTAGATGTGGACGTATACCAGTGTGTCTTCTCTCGTGCGCGCCGGTGCATAGAACTGCGTCGACCACTTC
>CADAGA010000197.1 GCA_902787275.1 Oscillospiraceae bacterium
ACGTATGTACCGCGTAGCGCATCAGACCCGCGATCCCGCAGCCGAGCGCGAAGCCGAGACGCGGCTTTTTCTGCATCGCCTTGCGCAGCAGACCCGCGCAGCCGAGCACGGAGAACGCCAGCAGATAGTCGAGACAAACGACGCCGATCGTTTCGAGCACTTCCATGCCGGCGAACGCCTGTGTCGTCGCCGCGCCCAGAAGTCCCTGCAGTACGCCGTCCACCAGACCGCACAGCATTCCCCACGGCACGCCGAACAGCCAGCCGGCGAGCATGATGGGCGTCATGCTGAACAGCGTGATCGAACCGCCGAACGGCAGTTCAAAGACCTTGATAAAAGAGAGTACGACCGCAAGTGCGATCAGTACGCCGCTGACGGCAAGTCGTTGTGTTTTTTTCATGTTGATGACCTCTTTTCATAAAATTAAAGCGCCGGAAGGTTCCGACGCTTTTTTGTACGCAATAAGATACGTTTTGCTTCCTACGCCGGCATGACCCGAACAGGTTCAAAGGGTATGATCTCAGCCCAAAGGGCACCCCTGCATATTCTGTTTTAAGTCTTATGTCCTCAGTTTGTTCCTTCTTGTGTGTCGCGATAGTAGTACGTCTTCGTCTGCGGATGCGCGGTACTGTTCCAGATACGCTCCGCCTCCGGCGCCCATGCCGCGGCGAATTTGTCGCAGCGCGCACACAGCGTCTCGACCGATTCGGGCGCGAGGATGTCCGTCGACTTGGCACCCGTTTCGCCGATGATGTGCCGCAGGCAGTCCGGGTTTTCCAGCATCGGGCACGGCCGCAGATGGTTGTCATTGAACGGCTGACCGTGATAGTACGCCTGGAACAGCGGACGCTGCAGCGCCTCGAGCAGCGTGTGGGTGCGGATGTTGGAATCCGCAAAGTGGATGAACACGCACGGCTCGATGTCGCCGGCGGAATTGATGTGGAAGTAGTTGCGTCCGCCCGCGATACAGCCGCCGACGTATTCCGCATCGTTCTGGAAATCCATCACGAACATCGGCTTGCCCGTCCGGGAGTCGCGCACCCGGCGCAGCCACTTGTACATATACTCACGCTGCGCGGGGCTGGGGATCAGCTCCGGCACGGCGTCTTTGCCGATGGGCATGTAGTTGAAATACAGACCGAACTTCACGCCCTTTTCGATCATCAGATCGAGGAACGCGTCGCTCGTGACCTGCTCAATGTTTTCACTCGTGTAGCACACGGACATGCCGAACAGACAGCGGTGCTCACGCAGCAGATCCATCGCGCGCACCGTGATCTCATAGCTGCCCGCGCCGCGGCGGGAATCGTTGGTCTCCTCGGTACCTTCGATGGACAGCGCCAGCGTCAGATTGCCCAGACGGTTCATCTCTTTGCAGAACGCATCGTCCACCAGCGTGGCGTTCGTGTAGCACAGGAACATGCAGTCGGGATTCTCTTCGCACAGCTTGAAGATGTCGTCCTTGCGGATAAGCGGCTCGCCGCCGGTCATCATATACAGGTGCGTGCCGAGCTCCCTGCCCTGCGCGACGACGGACTGCATCTCTTCGAGCGTCAGGCTGTATTTATGGCCGTACTCCGCCGACCAGCAGCCCTTGCACTTGCGGTTGCACGCGCTCGTCGGATCGAGCAGGATGATATAAGGAAAGTTGCATTTGTACTTTTCACGGTTTTCGCGGACGGTCCTGGTGCCGATATAGTTGCCGTAACCCATCGCCATGATCGCCTTCTGCAGCGCGGAACGGTCCATATCCCGGATGATGCTGCACGCAAAATCCGCCCAAACGTTGTCCGGGTCGTTCAACGCGGCGCGGAAATTGTCGAAGTTCTTGCCGGGATAGATGCTTCCGACCAGCTTTTGCGCGCCGTCGACCAGTCGCAGAAGATTCTTCCGCGGGTCCTTGTCAACGTAGTTTAGGATCTGCCCGAGCACAAGATCGACTGCCTGAAACTGCATTTTTTCTTTCCGGTTCACTGCTGTCCAACACCGTCCTTTCCGTTACGCGCTATGAGATTTATATTAGCACGAAAGGCCGAAAAAGTCAATATCAAAAAGTTTGTCCCGTTCTCCGCGTTTTATGCACGGAATCAGAGAATAAAACCGCGCATACATTTTCCTGTGAACACATTGACAAGCCGCCGCGTATTCTGTATAATTCTTTTCAGATATGTTGAAAGAGGGAAAACGATGAAACTTGCCCGCAGACTCCTGTGCCTTGTGCTGACCGTCCTGATCGCCGTGAGCGCGGTCTCTCCGACTGCCGCCGGCTGCTTCAAGGGCATTATGCGCAAAGAGCACACCTATTCCGTGTCCGACGAATTGCAGGCGCAGCTCGAAAAAGTCTACAAGAAATACAACTTCACCCTCGGCTGGGGTCTGTACGACATCAGCGGCAGCACGCTGCGCGAGGTCGCGTCCTACCGCGCCGACAAGTACTTTCAAAGCAACTGCACCATCAAAGCCGCGATGCTGCTGTATCTGTGCAAGCAGATGGACGCGGGCAATCTCTCGCTCGACACGAAGCTGAAGATCAACCGCGCCAAGCTCCACTACGATGACTTCGGCGCACGCAGCGGGACGTACACGGTCGAGCAGCTCATCAAGCGCATGATCCACGTGTCCAACAACGCGTGCTACGAGGTATTTCTGCGCTACGTCGGGCTCGAGACGTTCAACGACTTTTTGCAGAGCCTCGGCAGCGGCACGGTCGTGCCGTCCTACAGCTACATGGGCAACTGTCTGCCCTCCGACCGCGCGACGGAATGGTTCGCGCTCTACAACTACTGTCACTCAAGCGCCCGTCACGCCGCGTACGCATGGGATCTGCTGTGCAAGGCAAAGTACTCGCCCATCCGCGACGGCATCGGCAGACCTGCCGCGCACAAGAGCGGCTGGCACTATGAGGACGGCGTATACGGCACCGCGGGCGACTGCGCCGTCGTCAAGACGGACAACGGCGGCTGCTACCTGATGGTCATGTTCACGCGCAACAACGTGCGCGGCAAATACAGCCAGCAGCTCATGCGCGAGCTCGCCGTCACGCTCGACAAAGTCTGGGACGAATACTATGACTCCCTCCCCGGCATCCGCAAAAAAACCGCCGCATTTTGACTTGACAACGCCTCCTGTCCGTGCTACAATAGAGCCGTCTTCGGGGCGGGGTGCGATTCCCCACCGGCAGTGAAAGTCTGCGAGCCGCATGGCTGAACCGGTGCAATTCCGGTACCGACGGTACAGTCCGGATGTGAGAGGATACCAAATCTATATTTTTGCTGTCTCACGAATTGTTTCCCCGACGATTCGTGGGACTTTTTTTCGGAGGGAAACGAGATGCAAACAAAAAGCAAGCTGAACACCAAAACGCTCGCCGTCTGCGCAATGCTCTGCGCGATGGCATTCGCGCTGACCGCCGTGTCGCACTTCCTGCTGCCGCCGCTGCTGCCTGCCGCGCCCTGGCTGAAGTTCGACCCGAAGGACGTCATCCTCGTCATCGGCGGCCTGCTGCTCGGTCCCCTGCCCGCGCTGGCCGTGACGCTCGTCACGTCGCTTCTGGAAATGCTGACGTTCAGCGAGACCGGCTGGATCGGTCTGGTGATGAACGTCGTGCAGTCCGCCGCGTTCATCCTGCCGGCGTCGATCCTGTACAGCCGCCGCAGATCGCTCACGTCCGCCGTCACGGGCCTGCTGTTCGGCGTCGCGTTCATGACGGGCGTGATGCTCCTTTGGAACGCGTTCCTGACACCGCTGTATATGGGCGCGCCGCGGGAAGCTGTGATCGCGATGCTCGTGCCGGTCTTTCTGCCGTTCAACGCGATCAAGGGCGGTCTGAACGCCGCGATCACGCTGCTGCTGTATAAGCCGCTGGTCAGCGCGCTGCGCGCGGCAAAGCTGCTGCCTGCGCAAGCGTCCGGCAAGCAGAAAAGCGTCACGCTCATCAATCTCCTGATCGCCGTCGTGATCGCCGGAGTCTGCATCGCGGTGCTGCTCATTCTGCGCCACGGATAAATTTTTTAAAAAAATTGCAAAAAACACTTGCAAAACGCGGAAGCTTCTATTATAATATAGAAGCTGTCTACGCTGATGTGGCTCAATGGCAGAGCGGCTCACTCGTAATGAGCAGGTTGTCAGTTCGATTCTGACCATCAGCTCCATCCCGGAATCCGTCAAGGTTCCGGGATTTCTTCTTTCATAAA
>CADAGA010000198.1 GCA_902787275.1 Oscillospiraceae bacterium
TGGGCGGCAAGCAGGGCGACGGCGCGCTGACGCCGATCGACGGCTATCACGGCAACGAATGGAAGCTGACGGTGTGGGAAGGAAATCACCGCTGGTTCAGCGTGACCGAAACCGAGGCGTCGGGAATCGCCGGTGAGACCTTCACGCTGCACTATCAGTACGCCGAGACCGGCGAGAACGAATACATCTCCGCGATCGTGACGGACGCGGACGGCAACGCGCTCTATTACGGACGGATCGCGCCGGCGACGACCGAGGACGGCACGGTGCAGATCACGATCCCCGCCGATCTTGAAAAGGGCGTCTATACGCTCAAGGTGTTCAACGAGCAGTATAACGGCGACCGAAAGACCGACTACGCGGGCAAGATCAACCAAGTCGCGCTGACGGTGTATGGCGGCAACAGCAAGGCGCTGCAGATGACCGAATCCGGTACGGAGGCAAATATCTCCGGCGCGCAGACGAGCAATGTCTGGTTCGGCAATTACAAGCAGTCGAGCGACGGGGCAGGCGGTTTCAACGTCGACCCGATCAAATGGCGCGTGCTCTCGAACGATGGCGGCAAGCTGTTGCTGCTCTCCGACCGGAGTCTGGACGCGAAGATGTACTACCCGCAGCCCCAGGACGTGACCTGGGCGGAGAGCACCATCCGCTCGTGGCTGAACGGCTACGACGGCACGGCGAACATGGCCGGTGAGGATCACAGCGGCGACAGCTTCAAGGGAAGCGCCTTCACGGAAACGGAGTTTGCCGCTGTTGCGGAAACGAACGTCGTGACGGAAAACAGCCCGGAATACGGTACCCCGGGCGGAAGCGACACCAAGGACAAGGTGTTTCTGCTGTCCCTCGCGGAGGCAACAAACACGGCCTACGGCTTTACGAACAGTTACGACCCTACGGACACCCGTGTATCGCTGAATACGGATTATGCGAAGGATCGCAGTACGAGTCACACCGGCAACAGCTACAGCGTCGGCCGCTGGTGGCTGCGCTCTCCCGGCGCCGAAGGAATCTGCGCGGTTTACATCGAAGATGACGGCAGCGTGCATAAGTATGGAACCGATGTGTTCCACAATTTAATAACTGTACGCCCCACTTTTAATTTGAATCTGAACTCCGTTCTCTTCACCTCCGCCGCCGAGGGCGGCAAGGAGGGCGACGGGCTGACGGCTGTCCCCTATTATGACGGCGCCGACTGGAAGCTGACCGTTCTCGACGCGGAACGCAGCGGGTTTACGGCGTCCGGCGACAGCCGTACCGGCGACGTCCGGACGGTCAAATACAGCGGTGCGAAAACCGGCGATAACGAATATATCTCTGCTGTTATCGTGGACGGTGACGGCGCGGTCACTTATTACGGCAGACTCTGCAAGGCGGAATCGGGCGATAACAATACCGTAACGGTCGACGTTTCCGGCAAGATGAACGACGGCGACAAGCTCTACGTTTTCAACGAACAGTACAACGGCGACAAAAAGACCGACTACGCGAGCGCGCTCATCAACGTGACCAAGGCGTCGGCGGAACCTGTGTGCCGCATCGAAGACGCCTATTACGCGTCGATCGGGGAAGCGGTCAACGCCGTGACGGCAGACGATACGGTCATCACGATCCTGCGCGACTGCGAATTCGACGGTCTGACGGAGGTCGCCGGTCACGATATCATCCTTGAAAGCGGAGAGACGGACGTGACGGTCACCCTGACCGGCGCCATGAAGTTCGGCAAAAACAACCAATCGAAGATCTTTACCCTGCGGGGCAATCCTGCGGCGGATACGACGCTGACGATCAAGCCGAAGCTGACCGACGGCACGAACGCGTTCCGTCCGATCGCCATCCGCAGCGGCAACACACTGACCGTGGAAAGCGGCGTCGTTCTGGAGGGCAGCCGTTTCATGACCGGAAACGGCGGCATGGTCAACGTCGCGAAAGGCGCGACGCTCAATCTGAACGGCGGCACGATCCGCAATTGCGGCGCGATCCAAGGCGGCGCCGTATACGTGGACGGCGGCTGCTGCACCATCTATGAAGGCAGGATCGAGCACTGCATCGCTGAGCAGGGCGGCGCCGTGTACGTGTCGTACGACGGCAGGTGCTTCCTCTACGAAGGCAGCATCGAGAACTGTACCGCAAAGCACAGAACAATAGCAGCTGCCGCGAACAGCACGGTCAATGCGGCGGGCGGCGCGGTCTATGCCGTCGGCTTGCTGCAAATGGAAAACAGCACGATCAAAAACTGCACGGCAGAATACGGCAAGGGCGGCGGCGTCTATCTCTACCCGGAGCAGGGCACGTTCTGGATGCAGGACAGCCAGATCAGCGGCTGTGCGGCGACGGCATACGCGGATGCGGATCTGTACTATAACGACGGCAGAGGCGGCGCCGTATACGTCGGCAAGGCCAAAAACACAGACGCCCCCAGCCTGTGCGTCGTCGGCAGCAGGATCACCGGCAATGCCGCGGAAGAAGGCGGCGGCGTATTTCTGCATGAAGACGGCACGATGGCTGCGTACAAAGAAGCATATATTTCGGAAAACACGGGCGGCAACGTGTTCGTTTCGGACGGCGCAGCCATTATCGCGGTGATGGAAAACAGTCAATACGCATTGACCGGAAACGCCTTGATCGGCGTCACGACGCAGACCGAGCCGACGATCGGCGCGCCTGTCCGCTTCGGAAAAACGAAAGCGGACTGCAAGGAGTATTTCATATCCGATTCCGGGAACGCCGACGTCGTCTACGACGCGGACGGGAAGGCGCTCCTGCTGCAGTGCACAAAGAAAGAGGAAACGCCCGCAGCGACGTTCAACGCAACCGGCTATGATACCGGTACGCTTGACGGCTTGACGGCCGGAATGACCTATGCGGTGAACGGCGGTACGCCCGTTACGGTCGAGGGCACGTCCGTGACGTTCACTGACATTGCGCTGCCGTTTGTCATCACGGTCATGCAGCCCGGCGACGGTGTGACCACCTACGACAGCGATCCGCAGACCATCGAGCTCACGCGCCCCGATGCGCCGACGCTGGAATTCACGCAGATCGAGAAAGTAGGCGACAAGGGCAGCATCCGCACCACGACGGCGCATCAGAAGAGCACCGACGGATTTAACTGGACGAACTGCGACGGCGAATGGACAAACCTCGACGGCGGCACGTACTACGTGCGCACGAAGCCGAACGGAACCGCCCTCGCGTCCGATGCGCAGAAGATCATCCTCCTGTCCGATCCGCAGATGAACGTCACGGTCAACGCCGCGACGCAGAAAGAGCAGACCGTCATCACCGTCGCACTTGCCGAAGACGCGACGAGTATGGTCGTCTTCACACTGGACGGCAATGAGGATTGGATAAAAAACGTAGAGGACGGCGGTAGGGCGGAGCTGCAGTTGACTTTAAGCACGGGCAGCCACTCGCTGACTGCGAAGTATTTGGGCGACAGTAAATACCTGTCCGTCACGGTACAGACGTCGTTCACCGTCGCCTGCGCGCACGAGTGGAACGAACCGACCTGGGATTGGACGGACGTCGACAACCCAACCTACACCGCGACCTGCAAGCTTTGCGAAGACGGTACGGTGTCCGACAGCGTACAGAGCGTGAAGGGTGACCGCGTGGAAGCGACGGTCAACGAAGACGCCTACACGCCCTATACCGCGACCGTGACGCTCAACGGCCAGCCGTTCACAGGCACGTTCAACCTGGTCGAAAAAGGAACAGCGTTAGGCGCATACAAAGAGCAGATGAAGCAGGCCGCCGAGGACAAGCGCCTGCCCGGTGACAGCGACGCGTGCAACCGGCTCATCGACGACGCGGTCGACGCGATCGACGCGGTGACCTACGACGAGACGAAGTCGCTCGACGAGAACAAGCAGGCCGTCGACGCCGCCGCAAACTTCACGCAGCTCGATGCCGACCTTGCCGAGCACCGCGCGATCCATTACGCGGAGTTCTACGCCGACGGCATCCTGACCAAGCGCGTGCCGTACACCATCGACACCGAGAGCATCACCGAACCTGCCGTACCCGACAAGCCCGGTCACACCGGCGCGTGGCCGGATTACGTGCTCAAAGCCGACGGTGTGCGCATCGATGCGGTCTACGAAGTCATTATGCAGACCGTGGACTTCGATCCGAACGGCGGCGCGGGCGAGATGGAGTCCGTGACCACCGCGTGGGGCA
>CADAGA010000199.1 GCA_902787275.1 Oscillospiraceae bacterium
AACGGAGGGCACGGAGCTTTCCATTTACCTGACCGGCTTCGAATACGTAATACTGGCGGTCGGGTTCACGGTTCTGTTCGGTATCGTCAGCTTCCGGCGCGTGCACGTCGAGATCCACGCAGGGAAAAGGATCGTTACGGTCTTGAGCCAAAGGGCAAAAGCAGTTCTCTGCTTCGTGCTGGCTGCGGCACTGTTTGCTGCATCCGTGTTTTTCTTCAACAACGTGCTCTCCGTGTCGGTGCTGTACAAGTGCCTTTTCAAGCCTTCTGATTTCCTTGAAAAAGAATACGTAGATCTGCGTGACGTCCGGGTCACGTTTCCCGACAAAAAGAGGAATCTGCTCTTTGTTTTCCTGGAATCCGTAGAGAACACCTATATGTCCAAAGAGCTGGGCGGGTATATGGAAACAAATCTGATGCCTGAACTGACGGAGCTTGCGTATGAAGGCGACGTTTTCTCCAATACGTCCGGCAAATTCGGCGGTCCGATCCAGGTCACGGGCACGGAATGGACAGTAGCGTCTATGGTCAACCAAACGCTGGGCGTTCCGATGAAAGCACCGATGATGCCGATGAAACTGAACGCATACAGCACACCTGACCATTTCCTCGGCGCGATCTATGGGTTGGGAGATCTGCTGCACGACAACGGGTATGACCAGTTGTATCTGGCCGGGTCATCTGCTCGGTTCGGCGGTTTGGACCTGATGTACCGGACACATGGCGGCTATGAGATCAAAGACTACAACTACGCCCAGAAAACCGGAAAGATTCCACCGGATTATAAGGTCTGGTGGGGCTTTGAGGACGACAAGCTGTTCGCGTTTGCGAAGGAAGAACTGCTCCGAATGGCACAAAACGAAAAGCCGTTCAATCTGACAATGGATACGTGCGACACGCACGCGACGGGCGGGTATCTGCCCGACGGCGCCCCGGAGCCGTATGACAGCCATTACGCAAACAGCATCGCGTACAGCACGCAAAAAGTCACACAGTTCGTCCGCTGGGTGCAGCAGCAGCCGTTCTATGAGAACACCACGATCGTGTTGATCGGCGACCATCACAGCATGGACGGCATATTCTTCAAAGACGTGGATCAGGATTATCTGCGAACAACGTTCAACCTGATTCTGAATCCGGCAGGATCCGTCGCGCATACGGACGCGTCCCGATTCGTGAACCGCACCTACGCAAACTTCGACATGCTTCCGACGACGCTTGCGGCTATCGGCTGCGAGATCGAAGGTGACCGCGCAGGGATCGGCACCAATCTGTATGCAGATCAGAAAACGCTGCTGGAAACCTATGGGATCGCGTACACAGACGGCGAACTGCAAAAACGCAGCGACTTTTACAACAACACGCTTGTGGACGTCCGCTGATCAAAAGGCAAAAGCCAGAGTCATGCACAGCTGAACGCAGTCTTTCATTCTGTCTGCCGGTCGGATCACGGCGCTGCACAAAGCTGACCCTTTAAAACCCAATAAAAACAAAACGGCGCAGAGAAGCGTTTTCGCTTTTCCGCGCCGTTTATTTTATGGTTTGCGTCTTACGTCAAAGATAGAAATCCTCCGCCGTCATGCCGATCTGCGGAACGACCGTATCGTATGCCGGTTTCTCGCCGGCCGGATACGTGGCGGGATCGACGAAGTACGAGCCGTTGTACACGATGGTCGTATAGTTGAACAGCGAATCACCGCGCATCTGCCACCAGCTTGCGCGCAGAATGGCGTTCGCCTGCGTATCGAGCGCTTTATTGGTCTGCTTGAGATAGTTGTACAGGCAGTCGAGTTTGAGACAGTACGCGCGCATCTGATCCGTATAGATCGGCAGGAAGTTCTCCGGATTGAACGCCCGGTTGCCGGCAAAATCGGTGACGAACTGCTGCATGACCGCGCGCGTGACCTCGAAGCGGCGAAGATAGAACGCGTTGTCCGGCGCCTGATCCTCATAGTACGCCTGCGCCGTTTTGTAGTTGCCGTCGTTCAGGAAATACTTGATATCCTTGAATTGCAGCACGCCCAGCTGCGCGATGCGCTCCATCGCGTAATAGCAGGCTCCTTCCCGGCACAGAGAAGCCGCATTCTGGGGGATATTGACCGCCAGACGCAAGAGCTGCTGATCGTCCTCAGATGTAAACGTATACGGCTGTTCGGCTGCGAACAGGCGCCCGAACACTGCATAAAACAGGAAACGTCCGAACGAGAGCATAAACGGGAAGAACCCCTCCCCCATCGCCTGCATCGCCTCGTCCAGCAGCTCCTGCCGGTGTACGCGGTATGCCTCATCACCCGAAATGCGATGATCGGGACAGCTCGTGCGGAAATCGCTCAGAACAAAATACTTGCCCTCGTTGCCGCCGGAACCAGAGCCGTAGCCCGTGCGATCCGTTACAGACACGCTCGACACAGGCACGACCGAACGATGCGCGTAGATATCGCCCAGCAGATGAAACAGCATGCCGAACGTCGCCGTCGCCAGACGCTGCCGGATCGGCATTCCGGTCGGCAGAAGCGGCTCGCAGAACTGCGCCATGTACTGGATATCGCTGTCGATGTCCTGCCGGTTTGTCGCTTCATACGATCTGCCGATGCCCGTCAGTGCCGCGTCGAACGCCGAAAAATCCACCGCAGTGCCGTACTGATAAAACCGCGCGAGCGCATACAGATACCGCGCCGAAGCGACGTAGTTGCCGATGGCGTGGTACGCGTTGCTGCCGCGGTAGGCGTAGTCCTTGGGATTCGCCGTCCCGACGTTTGCCGGATGCGACTGCAGATAAATGCGCGAGTCGCACGCTTCACTGATCGCCTTGATGACGTCCGAATACTGCAGGCCGATCATTGCATCCGCGAGTGCAGCGTGACCGGCCGATGACCATGCGCCGCGCACGGGCACGTCCGCATCCTGCGCAACCGCAGCCGGCTGCTCAAGCACGGCGATCACGGAAAATGCCAGCAGAACGGATAATAGTTTTTTCCACATAGAAAGGTTCTCCTTTATTGAAACGATCTGTTCTTTTTATCCTTCCCGATCTTCAAACGCGTAATATGCCGCGAGGCGGTCGGCGTCGGCCTGCGTGAAGGCTTTGCCGAAGATCAGAAGGTCGTCCATGTTGATCAGCGCGTCGTTGCCCGTGTTGATCCTGTGCGAGGCGTCGTCTCCGACGGTGAACGGCAGCGCATCCAGCGAAACGTCCGCAAAGCTCTGCGGCAGTTCGATCGTGGTCTTGAGCCTGAAGTTGCGGTACAGGTCGATCTTACACGCCTTGCGGCGGAACGCAAACATCACGTGCAGCCACCCGCCGGTAACCTCCCGATGATACGGATTCGTGAATTCCCGATAGGATTTCGGATCGGTCGTTTCCACGCCCAGACACGTCGCGACGTTCGTGAAGCCCAGCATGAATCCGGGACCGGAATCGGTCATGGTTTTCGTGCCGCAGTAGTACGCTTCGCTCGCCGGTGCGTCGTCGACCTTGAGCCACGCGCAGACTGTGAAATCGTCCGTGCCGAACCGCACGTCCTCCGACACGAGACAGCCCGTCGCGCCGAACTCCGCGCACGCGCCGCGCACGCCGGCGGCATAGTATTTCACGTGTCCGCACTCGGTGAACTTCGCTTTGCCCGCGGCGTCCTCGGCGCCGTACTCGAAGAACATGGCGAGCCTGATCTCGTTTTCATCAAAGAACGCCGTCAACCCGTTTTCGCCGCGGTACTCCGGCTGCGGCTTCGGCTCGACGTCGCTGCGGCTGCCGGTCTCAAAGCGCTCGTAGGTCGAATCATAGTCTGTAAAGATCCCGTCCGGGATCTGCGAGGAATAGCCGTCGAGCTGCGGTGCGGGGATCGGCAGACCGAACGCGTACCGCACGACGGCGTTCAGATCCTTCGTCGTCGCAAAGAAGCCGTCCGTTTTCCGGACGGTTTTTCCGGCGAGCGCGAAGAAAACGTACTTCTCACCGTCCGTATAGCCGCCGTGGCCGTGACGGAACCCGCCGTGATCCGTGATGACGATAAACAGCGTGTCGTCGATGATCCCCGCCTCACGGCATGCGTCGTAGATCCTGCCCACCATCGCGTCCACGTTCGTGATGCACGCAAGATGCTCCTTCGTGCCGTAGTCGTAATGGTGTCCGGCGCCGTCCGGATCGTCGATATGGACAAACAGCAGAT
>CADAGA010000200.1 GCA_902787275.1 Oscillospiraceae bacterium
CACGTTTTCGCAAAGCGAAAACACATCACGTGCGACAGCACGCATCACTTTGCGAAGCAAAACATCACTTCGGGATTTGGCAAAGACAAATCCCGATTTTTCCGAACCCCTGCCAACGCGAACGACAAACAGGGTTTCCGCAAAGCGCCTTTTGTTTCCCGTCCGGATCGGCGGTTTCGCTATTGACGAAGGCGTCCGAACGTGGTATACTATGTGGTAGCATGCAAAAGGGGGAGATTGACTTGTCCGGGAAAAAGCACGCTGGAAATGCCGTCGTCGGCTATCTGCGCCACGTCTTTATCGACGGTCTGTCCGGCATGGCGCTGGGTCTGTTCGCCACGCTGATCGTCGGCACCATCCTCTCTCAGATCGCCGCGTTCTTTTCCGGCACGCCTGCGTTCTACATCGGCGCGGCCGCTTCGCTCGCCAAGGCGCTGACCGGCGCGGGCATCGGCGTGGGCGTCGCCTCCAAATACGGCCGTGCGCCGCTGGTCACGGTATCGTGCGGCGTGGCGGGTCTCGTGGGCGCGTTCTCGTCCAAGATCATCGCCGGAACCGTCCTCGTTGACGGCGCCGTGACGCTTGCCGGTCCCGGCGAGCCGCTCGGCGCGTTCCTTGCCGCGTTCACCGCCGCCGAGCTGGGCGGTCTGGTCAGCGGCAAAACCAAACTCGATATCCTGCTCACGCCGATCGTCACGATCGCGTCCGGCTCTGCCGTCGGGCTTCTGTTCGGCACGCCGATCTCGAACATGATGACCGCGCTGGGCAATCTCATCAACTGGGGCACCGTGCAGCAGCCCGTTCTCATGGGCATCGTCGTCGCCGTCCTGATGGGCATGGCGCTGACGCTGCCGATCTCCTCCGCCGCCATCGGCGTGATCCTCGGTCTGAACGGCATCGCCGCGGGCGCGGCGTGTGTCGGCTGCTGCGCGCAGATGGTCGGCTTCGCCGTCATGAGCTACCGCGAGAACCGCTTCGGCGGTCTGATCGCGCAGGGCATCGGCACCTCGATGCTGCAGATGCCGAACATCGTCAAGCGTCCGATCGTCTGGCTGCCGCCGATCCTCGTGTCGGCGATCCTCGGTCCCGTCACGACGCTTATGGGCGTCACGTGCAACGCGACCGGCGCCGGCATGGGCACCTCGGGTCTGATCGGTCCGATCATGACGTACCAGACCATGCTCGAATCCGGCGCGAAGCCGTCGATCGTGCTCATCGAGATCGCCGTGCTGTACTTCGTTGCGCCCGCGATGCTGACGCTGGCGATCAGCGAAGCGATGCGCCGCGCGAAGCTCATCCGCCCGGGCGACCTGAAGCTGGACGTATGAGCCGTCGGAATTTCGCCGTCATCGGCCGCAACTTCGTCGTGGACAGCTTTCTGGAAGCTGCCGCCGAGCGGGATGACGTGCGCCTTCTGGCCGTTTATTCCCGCCGGGAGGACACCGGCCGCGCCTTCGCCGAAAAGCACGGCGCCGACCGCGTGTACACCGACCTGTCCGCGCTGGCTGCCGACGGCGACCTCGACTTCGTTTACGTCGCGAGCCCGAACCTCTGCCACGAGGCGCAGACGGTCGCGCTCCTGCGCGGCGGAAAGCACGTGCTGGTCGAAAAACCCGCCTCGCCGACGCGTGCAGGCTTCGACCGGATGTGCAAAGCCGCAGACGAGAGCGGACGCGTGCTGATGGAAGCGATGATGCCCGCGCACATGCCCGCGATGCAGGTCGTGCGCGACTGGCTTCCGCGGATTGCACCCGTGCGTACGGCGGACTTCTCCTACTGCCAATACTCCTCGCGTTACGATAAATTCAAGGCCGGCGTCGTGGAAAACGCGTTCGATCCCACGCTCGGGAACGGCGCGCTGATGGACATCGGCATTTACTGCGTGCACTGGCTCTCGGCGCTGTTCGGCGTTCCGGACACCCTTTCGGGCGCGTGCACCTTCCTGCCCGGGAGCATCGACGGCGCGGGCACATTTGCCGCGCGGTTCGGTGAAACGCTCTGCACGGTCTCGTACTCCAAGATCTCGGACGGCACGCTCCCCTGCGAGATTCAGGGCGAGGGCGGCGTCATCCGCATCGACCGCGCATCCCGTCCGCGCACCGTGGAGCTGCGGCTGCGCGACGGCACGACCGAGCGGGTCGAAACGCCTGCCGGCCATGCCGATATGTATTACGAACTGGCTGATTTCCTCGCTCTGCTTGACGGCGCGGACGCTTCCCCGTTCCGCCGGATGACCCGCGATTCGCTGACGATCACCGATCTGGCGCGCGAAGCGATGGGCGTGGATTTTCAAAAAAGGTAAATCAATTCTTTTTAGGAGGAATTTATCATGAGCAAAAAAGCCGGATATGCTGTCGTCGGACTCGGCGTCGGCGTCAACCACGTGGACGCGGCCGCGAAGTCGGAACGCGCCGATCTGATCGCGGTCTGCGATCTGATCCAGGAAAAGCTGGACAAGATCAGCGAGAAGTACCCCGGCACGCTGACCTACCTCGACTTTGACGAGATGCTGAAGAACCCCGACATCGACATCGTCAGCATCTGCGTCCCCAGCGGCATGCACGCCGATCTCGCCGTGCGCGCGCTGGAAGCGGGCAAGAACGTGCTGGTCGAGAAGCCGATCGACATCACCGTCGAGGCCGCCATGCGCATTGAAGAAGCGCGCGTGCGCACCGGCAAGAAGGTCGGCGTCATCCACCAGAACCGCAACAACGCCGACATGGCGCCCATCCTCGACGCGGTGCGTTCGGGCAGGATCGGCGATCTGTACTACGGCGATTTCGAGGTCAAATGGTTCCGCACGCAGGAATACTACGACGCCGGCGGCTGGAGAGGCACGTGGGAAATGGACGGCGGCGGTTCGCTGATGAACCAGGCCGTGCACACCGTCGACCTCATGCAGTGGATCATGGGCGACGTCAAGGCCGTCACCTCCAAAATGGGCATCTACAACCATAAGATCTCGACCGAGGACTTCACCGCCTCGCTCGTCGAATTCAAGTCCGGCGCCGTGGCGACGTTCGTCAGCACGACGTGCGCCTATCCGGGTCTGAACACCGGCATCAAGGTCTACGGCACCAAGGGCTCGATCGAAGCCAACGGCGACACGCTCGAAATGTGGAAGATCGAGGGCGCCGACGAAAACGAAGAAAAAGAGATGCTCGCGCAGTACTCCGGCAACAGTGCGGCAGCCGCGCTCGATCCGACGCTCTGCACCGGTCATGCCTCCATGGTCGAGGATATGATCGCCGCCGTGCTCGACGACCGCGATCCGCAGATCCTGCCGCTCGAGGCCATCAAGAGCGTGCGCATCGTCAACGCCGTGTACGAATCCGCGCGCACCGGCAAGCCCGTGATTTTTGACTAATCCTTGAATAATTGGGAGTGATCTGTTTTGAGTGACCGCATCCCCCTGCCGGAGGAACCCGCCGTCCCGATGCAGGACGCCGCCGAAACTCCGCAGCCCGAGACCCCGCAGACGCCGCCGGAGGAACCCGTCGTTCCGACGCAGGACGCCGCTGAGACTCCGCAGACCGAAGCCGTGCAGGCGCCGCCGGAAGAGCCCGACATCCTCATCCAGGATCTCGACAACCTTCCGCAGGCCTGCGCGCCGCAGGCGGAGGAGGCCGGCAGCCGCTGCGTGCGCTGCGACAAGAGCGTGCCGGAGGGCGAGCACTTCTGCGCCGAGTGTCTGGAAACCATGGACGCCTATCCCGTGTCGGTCGGCACGTGGATCGGCGCGGTGCTCGGCGTGCTGGTGAGTCTGTTCGCGCTGTTCGTCCTGTGCGTCAACCTGCTGATCGCAAACCCTGTCGTCAAGGGCGACGACGCGCTTGAGGCGGGCGATCTGCGCGCGTGCTACACGTCCTACGGCGAGTCCTACAACGTCGCCAAGCGGCTGAACGATCTGCTGTTCCCGGGCAGCAAGCTGTCGTTTTTCACCAACGGCGCGCATACGCTCGAAAAGCAGATCATCGCGCTCGACAAGCTCAACGGCCCCTATCAGGCGGGCAAGGTCATTGAATCCTACTACGGCGAAAAACCGCCGAAGTCTCTCAAGTCGACGTATGCGCAGTACAAGGACATCTCCGCCTTCGTGACGGAAATGCAGGCGCGCATATCCGAATACAGAGGCTCGCTCGG
>CADAGA010000201.1 GCA_902787275.1 Oscillospiraceae bacterium
CCCGTTTTCATTCTATTCTCTTTGTGCTTGCACGGTGCTCGTCAATACTGCGTATTCGACGCGATTTCGCAGTCCGCGATCACGCCGTCGCGGATCGTGCCCGAAACCAGAACCATCGTGCCGAACGCGGGCACCTCATACTCTCCGGAGATCGCGACCGTCCAGGAGTTGTCATAGTACGGATCCTTCAACGTGTTCTCATTCTGGACTCTTCCGTAACCGCAGACCGTTTTCCCCTCGAAAACGTCCTTTCCGTTCGAGATGTTGATGGTCTGCACGCGTTCGAGCGTGTCACTCATCGCCTGCATGTCGATGTCATAGTCTCTGCCGACAAACGGCGTTTTGACGGTGATCTGCGGATGGATGATCCAGAAATCGTCCAATCCGTCCTCATTCGTTTCATAGGTGCCGGTCACCCGAACCAGCGAACCGTTCGTCGGCAGGTCGGAGACGTCGTCCATTTTTAACTCCCACTGCCAGTCGCAGCATTTCGTCTGGTCGTTGTAGCCCCAGACGTAATACCGCGTGACGTCGTTGAACGCGTCGTGGATGGTCGCAAACGTTCCTTCCTTGACGGCTTCCTTTCCGTCGTAGTCCGCTTGCATATCGTTGAAAAAGATATTCCGGTACAGCGTGTATTCCGCCGTGTTCACGACGGTCGGCATCACGTCGCTGACTTCGTTTTCAGCTTGCTGCTGCGACGCTTCCGGCACGTCGGCCGTACTGCCGCAGGCGGGCAGCAGCGCGGCGATCAGGACGACGCCGAGCAGTGCAAAAAAGCGTTTTTTCATGATACTATCCACCTTTCGGTTTTGTGATCCTCAACCATTATAGCACAAAAGACGTGTTTTGCAAGTGCCGGCTTACCGGATCGACGCGACGGCGTATTCCCGCAGAAAAACGCCCACGGCTTTGTTGTAATCGAGCACGAAGAGCGAGGGCGCTTCTGAGCGCACGAGAAACGTCATGCCCTCGGCTTCGATATGACTGCCGTTTACGTCGCGCTCGGCCGCCACGGTCACCGCATCGGTCCCGGGGTCAAGCCGCAGCAGACGCTTGCGCGTGCCGTTGTCGCGGCTGTCCTGCGACAGATAGAGCATACCGTGATAAAACTCGCCGCCCTGGATGCGGTCCAGCTCGCCGATCCCGCCGGGTCTGAACGACCGGACGGGGCGCATGCCGTCGTTGACGTCGAAAACGTACACCGTGTCCGCATGGCTCCACCCGGACGCGTAGAGATAGCCCGTGTCCGGGTCCACCGCCAGCCACGGCACGCCGTCGCCGAACGCGTCGGCGGGCAGATCGTACACGTCTTCGGTCGCTTCCAGCGTCTCAGGATCGAAGACGACGATGCAGGCGGGACACGCGTCGCCGCCCTCCACGGAAGCGTAGATTTTTCCGTCGTACCAGCTGATTCCGCCGATATGGTTGTTGCCGCGCTTCTTGCAGATCTCCGGCAGCGGGTTCAGCCGTTTCGCCGTCATTGTCATGGAAGCGACGTCGATCTTTCCCAGATAGGTCACGTGCAGACCCGTAGCGGCTCCCGCCGTATAAAAATACGTTCCGTCGGTGGTGATCCCCTGCCCCATCGCCAGCGCCTCAGTCATCACGAACGCATGCTGACCCTTGAACACGGCGGTATCGGTGTCCGCGGGTCTCGGCGTCATGAGCAGCGTCAGCAGGATGATCGGCAGCAGCATGAGCAGGCGAATCCATTTCAAGATGCGCATAAAAACCGTCCTTTCCCGACAGCAGATCTCTGTTTCGTTCCGATTATAGCACGTCGGACGCGCGTACGCAATGCCGAAAAACGCCGATCCGTGCTTTTCCCGAGGATCGGAGCTTCGACCTTAACGGACAAACGGCTCCGGACCGGCGCCGGCTGCAGTACCGTTTCCGCGATTGATGTGACGTAAGCAAAAGCCGTCAGATCCTTTCGACCTGACGGCTTTTTCGTTTCTTCATGTCAGAACCACAGGAACCCAAACAGGAACCAGAGAATATGGTGCCACCATCTGAGCGTGACGCTGACCGTGCACGCCGCCGTCCGGCTTCCGTCGGCAGACGCGGCGGTGATCGTCGCGCGCTTGCGGAAGATATCCAGACGGACGTGTGAAGGTGACGCGGCCGTTTTCGTCCACCCGCAGCAGCTTCGGGTCGGAGGACGTGAAAACCGCATCCTCGTCCGCCAAGAGCGTCGTCGCGACCGCGCCGCGTCTCGTATACGGAACGGTCACGGCAAGATTGCTGCCGCTTTGTCCGTCCGCGGAGGACGTGAGGATCAGCGGTGCGATCCGCGCCGTCTCGACTGTACCGCAGCGCGCACAGATACGCTTTTTCTCGCCGGCCGCGTCGGGCGACGCCGGGCGCACGATCTGCCACGCGCCGTAGTCGTGTCCCGCGGCTTCGACCGTAACCGTCTCGCGGGAGAGCTCCTCCCCGCACGCGGCGCAATACGTCACGCGCTCGAAGCTGCCGTCCGTTTCGCACGACGCGGGGATCTCGTTTTCCTGCACGGTCTGCGTGGAATCATGCGCGCAGCCGAACACGGCGACGCAGTACATGTTGTCGTGCATCGTGACCGTGTGCACCGCGTCCGCGCTGAGATAATCGCCCTGTGCGAAGATCTCCTGCGGCGGTTTTTTCTCCGTCAGATACCGCCATTCGACGAGCCGGAAGCCCTCCTTCGCCGCGGCGGTGACGCCGACTTCGGCGTTCTCGTCGTACAGATTCCCGGCGTATCCGGAGCCGCCGGAGGTGATATAGGCGCTGAAATCGGGGTACGGCAGCTCGCTGCCCGCCGTGTCGACGGCGTACAGCAGCAGCATATACTGTTTGACATATAGCGCATAGAGCGTGAAGTCTCCCGTCGCGGGCGACGGCACGTATGCCTTCGTATATGCGGGATCGGTGAACCATCCGCCGCATTTATAGAACTGCCCGTTTGCATCCGTCACGTACTGCGGCAGTCTGGGGATCGCATCTGCGGGCGACGCGCCCTTTTCGACGGAGACGGGATCGAAGATCATGCCGGTGAAATTGTTCCGCACCGAAAAGCGGATTGTCACAGTCTCCGGCTCTGCAAACGCCGTCACGCCGGAGAAACGATCCTTCGGAACGTATGCACGGTTTTTCCTCCTTCAAAACGTCTTGCTGATACGCGTGCGGATCAGCTCTCGGTCCTGCCGATCCGGTCGAGCGGGATCTCCCGGAACGCAGGGATCTCTTTTTGCAGTTTCTCCAAATCGCGGATGCGGTAGTCTCCGTTCGCTGCGTCCGCGAAAAACGTGTTGATCCTGTACAGCGGATAGATGACGTTCCCGCCGATGCTGCCGAATCGGGACGCGGCTTTTGCGACTTCTCCGATGGAGGAGCGCCGATCGAAGATCACGTTGCCCTGCAGCGTGCTGTTTGCCGGATTGGGGATAAAGCCGGCCGTGTCGCCTTTTGTAAAATCATCGGTCATCGCTTTGTACTGTGGGAACGCCGTCTGCCAGGCGCCGCTTTGCCACGGGGAAGCGTACAGCGCCGTCCACATGTCGCCGCCCTTTGCCGCGTGGTCGAACCAGCCGCCGTTCAGCGCGCCGTCCCGGGCGCGGTCGTCGTAGGACACGGCGCGGTCGCCGGCGTTGATGATGATATTGCCCGTCACGTGCAGATCCCTGCCGCCGCCGAGATGCAGCGCATACCGCGGCACGTTGACGAGCAGGTTTCCGGTGATCTCCTGTCCGGACAGCGCGTCGTCCATATAGATGCCGTTGGGCGCGTGTCCTTCGGAGCCGAGCGCATAAATGCAGTTGTAGCGGATCACGTTGCCGTACCAGACCCAGCTCCTGCCCGCGTAGATCGCGCCCGCGTCGTCGGACAGCAGACACACGTCGTGGATCAGATTGTACTCGATCAGATGATTGTTGCCCGTGTAGGTGATCGCCTCGTGGGGCGAATTGTAGATCTCGTTGTGCGCGCAGACGTTTCCGACGCCGCAGAGCGTCACCGCCGGCTGATAGGTCTGATAGATCTCCGACCAGTCGTGGATCAGGTTGTTTTCCGCTTTGCAGTTGCCCGCACGCAGCGTGTCCGTGTCCCCGCCGGTCAGGACGATCCCGCCCTTGCCGGTGTGGGTGATCTCGTTGCGCAGGGCGCGGTTGTCACTGCCGGTCAGACAAAGCGCATTGCCGGCGACGTTTTTGACAAGGCAGTTCTGCACCGTGACGTCGTCGCCGCGCAGCACGACAGCATCGCTGCGCGTCCCGCAGATCGTCAGTCCGTCAAAAACAACGTGGTCGGCTTCGCCCTGTATCACGGGCGTTTCGGACAGGGAAAGGTCGATGCGCGCCGCGGCGAAGTTCTCAGGTTTCCACAGGCACAGCAGACCGTTTTCGCGGTCGAGATACCACTCTCCAGCCGCGGTCAGTTCTTCTAAAACGTTGAAAAAATAGTACGGCGCATCGGTCCTGGTGCCGAACAGGCTGACGAAGCGCGGCGTGAGCTCCCGTGTCGTTTTGTCAAAGGAGAGGATCGGCGTTGACGCGTCCGCCCAGTCGTATTTCCAGAAGCCGAACATCCACACGTCCCGCAGATCCTTCCACCCGCCGATCCGCTCGGCAAGCTCGTCGCTCACGCGGTACACGTCCGGTTCGGGATTGCGCAGCTCGTCCCAGTTTTCTCTCGTTCGATGCGAGTCGTCATATTCCTTGCCCTGTCCCATTTTCACGACTTCCTCTGTCAGCAGAAAACCGCTGTCCGGGTAGCGGGCAAGGGATTGCCGCGCATCGTTGACGAACAGCTCGCAGTACAGCGGCCCCGTCCAGTCTCCGTCGTATTTATCGGCGGTATTGTACGAGCCGATCGCGCTGATCCTGCCCCAATCCTTTGCGGTTAGTCCGTAAGGTTCCTGCGTCAGATCGAGCACGACCACGTGTTCCCGTGCGTCGAAGGTCAGCCTGTCCGCGATCGCGGGGCAGTCGCGCGCAGGACGGAAATCCTCGGGGCGCAGCGTCACACCGGCGTGAAGGATGACTTCGCCGCCGTCCGCGCGGTACGTCACCGGACAGTCCGCCGTGCCGGAATCCGCAGCGCCGAAGGTCAGCGAGGACACGCGGTACTCGCCCGCTTCGATGCAGACGGTCAAGCCGCGCCTTCCGGTCTTGTCCGTGCCTCGCACGGCTTCCATCGCCCTTTCAAGCGTGCGGAACGGCGCATCCTTCGTGCCGGCGTTCGCGTCGTCGCCGGTCGTGCTGACGTAGAAATCGCCCTCGGTCATCTCTCTTTTCACCTCCGTGCGGTCCGCACTCTGCAGGACGGGATCGCTCGCGCGAAAGTTCCGGTACCGCAGATACAGAATACCCCTCCATCCGAAAAACGCGGCGGAAACGAACAGCGCAGAAAGGAGGAAAGCGGCAACGGCTTTCCATGCCGGCTTATGCTTTAAATGCATGTGCATCGATCGTCCCTTCCTTTCCTGCTCTTTCCGGCGTCAGACAGATGCGCTCTCCCCGGATCGTCAGGATATTGCTTTCAAACGTCACGTCGCCGTTCGTACGCAGTCCGTAGTGCGCGCCCTTATATACGTAGTCGACCCGGTGTGAACCAGCGCAGATCTGCGCCGTCGCCTGCATCAGGTCATAGGTCATCTCGCCGACGCCTGCCGTTTCGATCCCTTCTTCCGTGAACACGACGGAGCAGTCGTTCCACGACACCTTGGCGCACGTGTCCGAAAGCGCCTCAAAGCAAAACGCTCCCCCGTTTTCGTCCAGCGTGAGTCCGATATTTTCCCGGACGCCTTCCGCCCAGACGACGGTGTCCACCAGCGGCAGATTCTCATACAGCGCGTAGAACGACTCGCACGTTTTCTCCGCGTAGTGCTCCGGCACGTTCTCGTCGAAAAGATAGAACGCACGGATAAACACGCGTTTCCCGTCGCGGAAAAGGTTCGCCACGTAGTTTTTGCATTGATAGTAAACGGACTGGAGATCCTCGCTGTCCCAATTTTTCATTCCCGCGGTGACCGTCGCCGGCGTTTCGTTTCCGAATCTCTCCCGGAACCGCGCCGCGGTCTCGCTCATTTTTTCAAAACGAACGTCGCCTCGCGCGCGCAGCGTCCCGATCTGCCGGCGCAGCGGCGTGAGGATGTCGCTGCCTGCGAAGCTGTTTTCCTGTCCGATCTGCGCATAGCAGAAATTCAGTGCTTCCTCCCCGAAGAAATACTCCAGCATGGCGTTCTCGAATTTCGCGTTTTCTCCGGCATACCATACCGGCTCCAGCGTCCACAGAACGCAGCTCGCGTCTTTCGCATGCGCCGAAATAAACCTGTCGTTGTCATAGTTGTGAATGGGACTCGGTCCCAGCAGCCGGAGCACGGGAACGTCCAGCGTGTTTTCGCGCGTCTGCGCCGGCGTGAAAAGATTCTTTCTGGACGGAAAGTACGCTCCGTTGAAATAGCCGCCGACCAGGGAATACGCATCCGTATTCGTCTGATCCCGGCAGATGCACAGACACTTTACGCCGTATTTGTCCGCGAGTCTGCACGCCGTGCGCGTGTCGATCAGCCACGATCCGACGACCTGCGGGTACGCGCCGAAAACCTCCCTGTATTTTCGCATCGCCTCATCGATCAGCACGTCCCGCTCTTTCGGCGTATACGCCATGGAAAAGCCGGGTCTGATATGCCAGTCCCATTTCCAGCCGTTCTCACTCTCGTACGGCATCCCGCACGCCGTCGTCAGCGGTTCCACGATCTCATATTCAGAAGAGGTCTTCCCGCTTAAGAACCTTCCGGTATTCAAGGTGGGAGAAAAAGCCGAGCAGGCCCTGTATGAATGCGATACCAGAATAGCGAGGGAGGAACTCGGATGGTTCCTGGACCAGTCGCAGAACGAGAAGATAGGTATCTGCATCAAAGGCTTACCGAAGGCGTCCTATCAGGACATCATAAACCTTGCCAAATCTCTGGTCGAGATAGACGAGGAATGTCTTGGCTGGGATACCCCGCTGGTGGTACTGAGTGAGAATGACATGGCAAAAGCATTGGGACAGATGCTTGAGCGTGAAATAAAAAATGACAAATGCGTGCTCTGTCTTGACAAGATCAAGATGGGCTCGGGAGACTACATCGATATAGGCGGAACTACATATGAATTCAGTTCCGTAAAAGAGGTCCTGGCAAAGGCCAATGAAAAGAAATCCGGAGATGAAATGGCGGGTCTGGCTGCGAGATCGGTATCGGAAAGGATAGCCGCAAAAGAAGTTCTTTCGAACCTTCTCGTAAAGGACCTCAGAAACAATCCGGTAGTTCCTTACGAAGAAGATGAAGTAACCAGGATAATACAGGACGACTGCTGCGACATAATGTACAACAGGATCAAAAACTGGTCCATGGCAGAACTCAGGGAATATATCCTCTCGGAAAGGACAACTGAAGAGGATATAAAGAAGCTTTCAAACGGGCTTACCTCTGAGGTAGTCGCAGGAGTGGCGAAGCTTATGTCCAACCTGGACCTGGTATACGGAGCAGGAAAAGTCCGCGTGCCGGCTACCTGCAATACCACGATTGGCCTGAGAGGCTGTCTGTCCACAAGACTTCAGCCCAACCACCCGGTGGACGGCATCGACGGCATAAGGGCATCACTTTACGAAGGCCTGAGCTATGGAACTGGAGACGCGGTACTGGGACTGAACCCCGTAAACAATACCGTGGGATCCTGCAAACAGGTGCTTGAACTTTTCGACGAGGTAAAGAGAAAATTCGACATACCGACTCAGATCTGCGTGCTTGCACATATCTCGATCCAGATAGAAGCCGTGAGACAGGGAGCTCCATGCGATATGATATTCCAGTCTATCGCAGGTTCCGAGAAGGGCAACTCGGCCTTCGGATTCAGCGCAGCAACCGTAAATGAAGCTTACGAACTTCTGAGGGAGAAGGGCACAAGCGAGGGCGAGAATCTTTTGTACTTTGAGACCGGACAGGGATCGGAGCTGTCATCCGACGCGCACTTCGATTCAGACCAGGTAACGATGGAAGCGAGATGCTACGGCTTCGCGAAACGCTTCAAGCCTTTCATGGTAAACACCGTAGTAGGTTTCATCGGGCCTGAATACCTGTACGATTCCAGACAGGTAATACGTGCAGGACTCGAAGACCATTTCATGGGAAAACTCACCGGTATCCCCATGGGATGCGACTGCTGCTACACGAACCACATGGACGCCGA
>CADAGA010000202.1 GCA_902787275.1 Oscillospiraceae bacterium
AGATAACACGCCCGCCGGCAGACGTCTCCGAGCGCGCCCGCGCCGACGAACAGCAGCCCGTCTGCGTGCGTGCACAGAGAAGCGAGCGCGTCCGCGTCGCTCCTGCGCGAAGCGTGCACGCCGTCGAATACGAGGATGCGCGCGTCGAACCCGCCGCGCTGCAGGACGTCCAGAATGCCGCCGGCTGCCGTGAGCGAACGCGCGCCCGCAGCGACGAGAATCTTTTTCGGGAATCCGTTCGCCGTCAGGATGCCGGCCGTCTGCGGCAGGAGAGCGCGGCCGATCTCGACCGCGCGCACGCCGACCGTATGCGGCCGTCCGCAGGGACAGTTCCGCAGCGTCTGCAAAAGGGCATGGATCTGCAATCCGAGCGCTCCTTTCCGTAAGTATATCACGATTGTATACCGGATTCAATCCTTTTATACATGTTCTCCGTATTGACATTCCCGGCGGATGTGTTATAATAAAACCGTTCAAATTGAATATTGTGGCGTCGAGAGGGGAAAGCGCGGTGCAAATCCGTCACAACAGCCATTGCCGTAACAGCCGGAATGCCAGCTCGATGCCGTGATATGCTAAGTCACCTTTGGGCAATCGGAGGGTGGGCTGGTCTTTTCCGGATGAAAGAAGTCGGCGGCATATTGCTCTGTGCTGCGGCTTTCTTTTTTTTGGAAACGCGGTTTGTTTCCCGGCGTACGAGGGGGACAGGCCGATGTTTTCGTGCGGGATAAGTGCGCCCTTCTCTGCCGAGAGGGGCGCATTTTGGAAAAGAAAGGAAGAAAAACATGAAACTGAAACAACTTTTCTCGGCGCTGCTTTGCCTTGCGATCCTCGCATGCTGCGCACCGGTCGCACTGGCGGCGGAGGACTCCGCGACCGTGACGTTCTGGTTCTCGAACGGGGACGAGATCACGACTGCGTTCGATCTGACCGTTACGGACGGTACGGCGGAGAGCTACGGCTATACGGTCGCGGAAAAGGATCATAACGACGCTGCGATCGAGACCGTCACGGCGATGGACGTTCTGGTCGCGGCGCACAAGGCCGTTTACGGCGATGCGTTCACCAAGGACACGGCAAACGATTATCTGACGGTCAGTACCGGCTTCATGACCAAGGCATTCGGGCTCGCGACCTCGAATCTCGGCTTTGCCGTCAACGACGCGACGCCGCATGACGACACGTTTGTCGAGGCTTATAACGGCTACACCGGTTATGCGATCGACACCGCGCGCGTGCACGACGGCGACCGCATTTGCCTGTACACCATCCGGGATCCCTACTGGTCGGACGTCCTGCCGCTGTTTGACAAGACGTCCGTCGAGGCAGCGGAGGGCGAGGCGTTCACCCTCACCGTCAGCGGTTACAGCGCAGTGTATTACGGCTGCAGCACGCAGGAAACGATCGATCGGAACACCAAACCGCTCGAGGGCGTGACGGTGGAATGCACGCAGGATTTCAAGACCTTCACCGAAGTCGGCACGCTCGATGCGGATGGCAAGCTGTCCGTGACGCTGCCGGACGTCGGCACGTATTACCTCGTCGTGTGCGGCGAGTTCGACGATGCCGATCAGGGCGAGCTGCCGCTGATCGCGAGCTTCTGCGAGGTCGAAGTACTCGACACGTCCAACGCCAAATTCATTCCGTCCTCTGTGCAGCCCGTTATCCGGTTTGCGGACAATACGCTGACGCTGGGTCTGACCGTGAAACTTCACGACCTGAAAAAGACCGTGCACGACATAGTCAAAACCTATACGATCTCGATCTCGCTGCAGTGGTTGATGCGGCTTTTTCAAAAATAAAACGTTAAATTAAAGGAGGCGAAGCTCTCGTGAAACGTTCTGTTTCCGTGCTGCTGTGTGCCCTGCTGCTCGCCGGCATGTTCTGTGCGCCGTGCAGTGCGCTCGTGACGCAGACCGAGCCGCCCCTGACGGCGGACGATGCGGCGCTTTTGTGGAAATACGTGCCCGGCACGAGCTACCGCGACGCGCCGAGCGTTCCTGTATGCTATGGGGATAAGGTGTACGTCATGCACCACAGGACGCTCGACTGTCTGAACGCGGTCACGGGTGAAGTGGAGCGTTCGGGCAGCATGACCGCCGCGCCGAGCTACGCGATCGTTCCCGTGCTCTGCACGGACGAAGCGGTCTATTGCCCGCTCGGCGACGGTACGGTGCAGGCGTTCGACCGCGCTGCACTGACTTCCCGCTGGATCTATCGCGATCCGCTCGGCGGTCAGGCGCTGACGAACGTCGTCACGGACGGAACGCGGGTGTTCACGGGCTTCTGGAATGAAGAGGAGGAAGACGCGAGCTTTGTCTGCCTCGACGCCGCGACGGGCGACTGTCTGTGGCGCGTGACGCGCAAGGGCGGCTACTACTTCGCGCCCTGCACGATCGCCGGCGACAAGCTGCTGCTCGGCGGCGACAACGGGACGGGCGGCGACGGCGACGGTCTGCTCCTCTGCCTCGATAAGGCGACGGGTGAAACGCTCGATTCTCTGCCCTTCTCCGGCGACAACCGCAGCGCGATCGTCGCTTACGGCGGCGCATACTATTTCACGACCAAGGCGGGCATGCTCTGCAAGGTACGCCTGCAAGACGACAGTCTGACGCTCGACGCTTCGGTTACCCTCCCCGGGGCGTCGACGTCGGCGCCGGTCGCGCACGACGGCAAGCTGTATCTCGGTGTGCAGCAGGGACGCGCCGGCGCGGTGCTGACGCTCGACGCCGACACGCTCCGCACGCTGCAGACCGTCCCGACCGCAGGCTATCCGCAGGCGGAGATGCTGCTCGTGGACTGCGCGCAGCCGCGTCTCATTCTGACCTGTAACACGCCGCCCGGCGCGCTGTATACGGTCGACACTGCGGCAGGAACGGCTTGCGTTTTGTACACGCCCGAAAAGGACTCGCAGAACTACTGCATCAGCCCCGTGAGCGTCATGCCGGACGGAACGCTGCTGTACAAGAACGATTCCGGCGCGGTGTTTGCCGTCGGCAAAAAAACGAACGAGCCCGCGCTGACGCTTGTGAGCGCACCGGCCAAGACAGCGTACACGGTCGGTGAGACGCTGGACACGGCGGGGCTGACACTACGTTATTCGGATGCATTCGGCAGGGAACGGACCGTGACCGAGGGCTTCGTCTGCGAGCCGCAGACGTTGTCCGCTGCCGGAACGCAAACGGTGAGCGTGACGTACGGGGACTTGTCCGTGACGTTCGATGTGACCGTCAAAAAGCTGACCTTCTTCCAACGCCTTTCTTTGGCGTTCAGAACGTTCTGGAAGCGGTTCGTATCCTTGTTTACCGGAGGAAACAGATGAAGCGGCTGTGTATCTGCCTGTGCATCGTGCTGCTGGCGCTGACCGCCTGCGGCAGGGCGCAGCCTGCTTTGGTGAGCGAATCCGTCACCGCCGCGGCGGAAACAACGACGCTGGTTCACATGCTGTTCGGAACGGACGAAACCGAGTTCGCACAGCCTGCGGCCGACGCGTCGGAAGAAACGCAGACGGAACCGGTCACGACCGAAGTACAGCAGGAAACGCAGCCGGAACCGACGGCGACGACCGCGGCAACGGCGACGACCGCGCAAACGACTGTACGGACGACCGTGCAGACGACGCGCGAAACGCACACGCTGTTCCCGATCCCGGTGCGTACGACGCGCGCAGGGACGACGGTCGCCGGAACCACGACCACGACGCGTCCGACGACCGCGGCGACGACCGCGACGACCCGCCAGACGACGACCACCACGACCACGACGCAGCCGGCCGGCGGACACGTTCCGTCGGTGCAGCCGGCGCATACGACGACCGCCGCGGCATGCAATACGTGCACCGTCACGATCGACTGCCGCGAGCTGCGAGACCATCCGGAAAAGCTGAAAACGCCGGAAAAAGCGGCGTTCGTGCCGAAGAGCGGCTATATCGTGAAGGACGTCACGATGGAGCTCAAGGACGGTGAATCGGCGTACGACGTGCTGCGCAGGCTCTGCGCGACGCATACCTGCACAGACAACTGCCGGTTCTGCCAGGCGGAGGGCATCCAGATGGAATCGACCTACACGCCGCAGTTCGACAACTATTACGTCGAGGGCATCCATCAGCTGTATGAAAAAGACT
>CADAGA010000203.1 GCA_902787275.1 Oscillospiraceae bacterium
CGCAGAAGCTGCGCTCGGGCGACGTCGACGCACTCCCCGCGCGCAACAACGACAAATACAATGCGTGCGCATTCTGTGATTACCGCAGCGTGTGCGGCCGCGAGGACGATATGCCGGAACGGGAGATCCCGGCGATAAAGCACGCGGATTGTCTGAAGATTCTGGAGGAAAAGGAGGCGCAGACCGATGTTGTGGACGGATGACCAACAGAAAGCCATCACGGCGCGGGACGGAACGCTGCTCGTCAGCGCGGCAGCCGGTTCCGGTAAAACGGCGGTCTTGGTCGAGCGCGTGCTCCAAAGACTTTCCGATCCCGCAGAAGACTGTCCGGCGGACGCGCTTTTGATCGTGACGTTTACCAAAGCGGCGACCGCGCAGATGCGCGAAAAGATCGCCGCAGCTTTGCAAAAACGCATCCGCGAGGACCCGACGAACGAACACCTTCTGCGCCAGCAGGCGCTGCTGCCGTTTGCGCATATCAGTACGATCGACAGCTTTTGTGCCGATATCGTGCGTGAAAACTTCCAGAAACTCGGCGTGGAGCCGGATTACCGTATTCTGGACGATCACGCGCTGCACGTTATGCAGGAGGACACGGCTGCAGAGGTCGTGGAGCAGCTGTACGCCGAAGACGACGGGTCGTTTTCCGAACTGTGCGAGCTTCTGTTCCGCGGACGCGACGACCGCAAGCTTGTGGATACGATCCTCGAGCTGGACACGGTCGCGTCGTCTTACGAAGATCCGGAAAAATGGCTGCGTGAACTGTACAAGGGCTACGATCTGTCCGTTCCGCTGGGCGAAACGGTCTGGGGAACGCTTGCAAAGGAGATCGGCTGCGGGATCGTGCAGACCTGTCTCGATACGGTCGCGCGCGCATCTGCGATCATCCGCAGCGACGCGGACGTGACGGCAAAATACGAGCCGTTTCTTTCCGAGGAACGTGCCGCGCTCGAACGGATATATGAGAGCCTGCAGTCGAACGACTGGGACGCACTGCGGGAAACGGCGGAATCGGCCGCGGACATGCTGCCGCCCCGTGCGCCGACCGTCCGCGGCAATAATTCCTACGAGAAGGAAGCCGCGCATCAGGCGCACACGCTCAATAAGGACCGCCTGAAAAAGCAGCTTGCGCCTCTGTTCTGCAGTTCCGCGGCAGAGTATGCCGAGGACGCAGCGTACTGTCTGCCGCTGATCCGGCGGCTGTCCGAAGCGGCGCTTCGTTACCGCGCGGCGCTGCTTGAAAAGAAAAAGGCTGCCAACAGTTACGATTTTTCGGACGTCAGTCTGTTTGCGCTGCGCTGTCTCGAGGATGAGAATGGCGAAAAGTCCGACTACGCGCGCGAGCTGTCCGCGTCCTTCCGTGAGATCCTCGTGGATGAATTCCAGGATGTGAACGGTGCGCAGTACAGTCTGTTCTCGCTCCTTTCCCGCGACGGCGAAAACCTGTTTATGGTCGGCGACGCGAAACAGAGCATCTATAAATTCCGGCAGGCGCGTCCCGATATCTTCATTCGCCTGAAGGAAAAGTATCCGCTGTACACGGACGGCAATTATCCTGCGCTCGTACAGCTCGACTGTAATTTCCGCAGCCGGGAAAACGTGACGAAATGGGTCAATTTCGTTTTTCGTCAGATCATGTACTGCGGCAGAGAGAGACGGTTCGAGGTCAATTACGACGAGCGTGAATTTCTGCGCGCACGTGCGGAGTATCCGCCGACGGACGTTCCGGACGCACAGCTGCACGTCGTGCGCATTGACCGTGGGACGGACGACCGGATCGTCGCGGAAGCGCGTTACGTGGCTTCTTGGATACAGAAACAGCTTGACGCCGGGATGACCGTGACGGAAAACGGCGCGCTTCGTCCCGCGCAGCTGCGCGATTTCTGTATTCTGCTGCGTTCCGATACGGGACGCATTGCGAAGATCGCCGATACGCTCTCACAATACGGCATCCCGGCGATCGCCGGAACGCAGGGGAGTCTGTTCGACGCTCCCGAAGTGCGTTTTCTGCTTTCGCTCCTGCAAACGCTCGACAATCCCACACAGGACGTGCCGCTGCTTGCGGTGATGCTATCGCCTGTGTTCGGTTTTACGCCGGACGATCTTGCCTCGCTTCGCATCGGCGACCGTGAAGGCGGGCTGTATGCCCTCGTGCGTGCGGCGGCAGCGACGCAGCCGCGGTACGCCGCTTTTCTGGACACGCTTTCCAATCTGCGCATGCTTTCGGCAACGCTGTCCGCGGGCGAACTCGTGCGCCGTCTGCTGGATGAGACCGGTTACGGCGCGGTCGCGCTTGCCATGACAGACGGCGTCGGCAGACAGGCGAATCTGCGCATGATCGAGCTGTTCGCCGAGCAGTACGAACAGTCCGGAAAGTTCGGCTTGTCCGGGTTTGTGCGTTTCCTCGAACGCATGCAGGAGCGCGACAAAACTGAGAAGGCGCACGTGCCGGATCTGTTTGCGGACGCGGTGCAGATCATGACGATCCACCGCAGCAAGGGATTGGAATTTCCGGTCTGTATCCTGATGAACTGCAGCGGTACGTTTAACGGCGAAGAATACAACAACAATTATATTTATCATAATGAATACGGCATGGCGACCGTTCGCCGCGATTCTCAGAACTTTATCCAGTACGACACCGTGCCCAAGCGCGTACTCAACGTCAAGGTGCGCGAGACGAACGTCAACGAAGAATTGCGTATTCTGTACGTTGCGATGACGCGGGCGAAGGAAAAGCTGATCGCGGTCTGCTCGCTCGAGAATCCGGCGAAGCGGCTGACGGCGCTTTCGCTGCGCGCGGGCGTTTCCGGAAGCGTCGACGGCGTGTTCGAGCTGAACAGCTACGGCGATCTTCTGCTTGCGGCGTGTCTTCGGCATCCCGATGCGCATGCGCTGCGGGAAGAGGCTGGCATACCGGCGTCGGCGGTGATGCTCGACGCGGATTTTCCGCTGCACGTGCAGATCGGGGACGCGCCGCAGCAGGTCGAAAGAGAACCGCAGATCCTGCCTGTGCGCGAGCCGGACAGCCGTATGCTCGCGCAGATCGAGGCGCGTACGTCGTTCGTTTATCCCTATGCCGCGCTTTCGTCCGCGACCGCGAAACATGCCGCTTCCGCACTCGAAACCGGTCTGATCGACGAGGCGTACTTCGCGTCTGCAAGACCGGCGTTCCTCGCTTCCGGCGGTCTGACGCCGGCACAGCGCGGGACGACGCTGCATCGCTTTATGCAGCTTGCCGATTATACGCGCGCAGCCGAGGACGCCGAGGCGGAGCTGGAGCGCTTGACTGCGGAAGGCGCGTTTACGCCGCAGGAAAAAGAAGTCGTTCCGCTCGACGCAGTGCGACGCTTTTTCTGCAGTGCGCTCGGACAGCGGATGCTGCGCGTCGAAACGCTGCTTCGTGAAAAACGGTTCACGATCGAAGTCCCGTTGGGCGCCGTGTATCCCGAACTGCGGGAGATCGCCGAGGGGGAGACGGTCGTTATTCAGGGTATGGTGGACTGCGCGTTCGTCGAGAACGGCACCCTGGTGATTGTAGACTACAAGACCGATCGGGAAACGCCGGATGTGCTGCGGCTTCGCTACCGCAGTCAGCTGGAGACGTATCGTACCGCGATGGAGCTGTGCACGGACTACAGGATCGGCGGAGTATATCTCTATTCCTTCCACAATCATTGTCAGATCGAAATGGATGAGCAGTGAATCGACACGTTCTTCCTTGATTCCGATTCTTCAACATGGTATAGTCAAAATGAGGAGTGATGGATTATGTTTAAACGATGGATGAGTGTTTTGCTGTGCGCCGTGATTCTCTTGAGCGGCGTATCGTTCTGCATCGCGGCGAAGGACGACGCCTTGCCGTTTATGGTCGCGTCCGATCTGCATTACAAGCCAATGCCGCAGAAGGTGCCGAACAATTTCCCGGGCGACAAGTATTACTGCAGCGCGGGGTATTCACCGAGTCTGCTGTCGGAGTCGTACGCGGTTCTGCAGGAATTCCTGCGGCAGGCGGCCGAATCGGATGCGGCGTTTATCCTGCTGTGCGGCGATCTGACGGACGAGGGCACCATGAGACAGCACACGGACATGGCGAAGTATCTGTCCGATATTTTGAGAAAGAGACCGGAAAAGAAGTGTTCGTCGTTCCGGGCAATCATGATTACTTCAACCGCATTTCCGTGCAGACGTTCAAGGACGTGTACGCCGATTTCGGCTATGCCGAAGCGCTGGAAACGGACGGAAAAACCTGCTCGTATACGGCGGAGCTTTCGGAGAAGTATCGTCTGCTGGCGCTCGATTCGTGCAAGCCCGGATACGGAGAGGACGGGTTTACCGCGGAGCTTTTGCAGTGGGCAGGGGAGCAGGCCGCTCGCGCGAAAAAGGACGGCAAGACGCTCATCACCATCATGCACCATAATTTCCTCGAGCATATCCGTTTCCAGTCAAAGATATTGCCCGCGTTTATCGTGCGGCCGGAGCTGGAGATGAAAATGCGCTTTCTGGACTGGGGCGTGCGGTACGTGTTCACGGGACACACGCACGCGCAGGATATCGCGTCCTTTACCGACGGCGCAAATCGTACGGTATATGACGTCATGACCACCAGCCTGACCGGATATCCCTGCGCGTACCGCAGCGCGGTGCTGAACGACAGCGGAATGGATATCCAAACGCATCGGATCGATCGCGTCGACCTGAAAAACCTTCCTGCCGGTTATACGGACGAGCTGCTTGAAGAGCTGCAAACCGATCTCAACAAATATGCGCTCGGCTGCTTTGCACATTCATTTGAAAAGAAGAAGGATGACTATATCGGCGAGCAAGCGCTTTCCTCGATGCTGAAACGGTTCGTCGGCGACAAGGCGGCTGCGTTTCTCGATCCGTTCTTCCGCACGTTCGTGCAGACGATCTTCCTGCCGATCTACGAACCGGAAACGCCGGACGGAAAGTGCCTGGCAGATCTGTCGCGTTCTCTGGGGCTGACTGTTCCCGAAACGGCACACAGGACGGTCTTCGATCTGGTGTTCTATTTTGTCTGCGTGGTCTATTCCGGAGACGAAAACCTTCCGTATTCCGATCCGCAGATCCTGCTGTTCATGCAGTGCGTGTACACCTCGCTGTATGAGACGATGCGGGACGTGAACACGCAGACGCGCGACGCGCTGCTTCGTGATCTGCGCGCGAATCTGTCGGAGGATGCGCTGCCGTTTGCTGTTTCCGCTGCCGGAAAACTTGCGCTCGGAACAGTGAAGGACGATCGGCTGCTGGAAATGACGCTGCTGATGCTCGCGCCGCTGATCGAGTCCTTCTCAATGGATCAGGACATTCCCGATAACGACGCGTTCCTGCCGGCGCAAAGCGCGGCAAAGCAGCCCGTTCTGCAGTTCCTGCGGCAGATCTTTGAGCGTGTCTTTGCCTTCCTGCAGAGGTACTTTGCGGGTCTTGCGCGCATCGTCAAAAAATACCCGCTGTTTGCATGGAACTGATCGTGGAGCGTTTGAGGTAGGGAGGATACGAAATGAAAAAAGCATTGTCCGTATTGCTTTGCGCCGTTCTTTGCATATGCTTGCTCAGCACTGCCGCCCCGGCGTTCGCTAAGGCGGTCGCCGACGCGGAAAAGACTATGCTGATCGTGGAGCTTGAGGGCGAGAACGCGCTCGAAATGCTCAGCGAGGGGATGACGCTGCAAAGCGCGCTGCGACCGATCGAC
>CADAGA010000204.1 GCA_902787275.1 Oscillospiraceae bacterium
CCTGCTCGACGAAGAAGCCGTAAGACGGGTAGTCGCGGCGCGTGATCATGCGGAATGCGAGATCGCCGCGTCCGCAGTCCGAAAGTGCGTGAAACACCGCGCGCAGACCGATCATACCGCAGTCAAGATGGCAATCCGCCTCCTCGACGAGCTGCACCAGCACGCGGGACGCCTCCGCCTTTTCGGCGTCGTCGAACACGTCGTAATACAGACAGATCGCCTGCGCCGTCTGACAGCGCGAGCGCACCGTCATGGTGCCGAAGTCGATGAGGTTACTGCGGATCGCCGCACGGAACGAATCGCACAGCGTCTGCGCCATCTGCGCCTGTGCCGAAAGACCAAGCGCGCGGAAAAGATCGGCGGATTTGCGCGAGATATACATCGCGATCACGCTGTCCGTCAGGTACAGCGGCGCGACCGGGTCGCCGGCGCCGCGCATCGGCTGCAGCCAGTCGCCCAGACCGATCGCGATCAGTCCGTCGTCACGGCGGCGCTGTGAGATATAGGAAAGGTAGCGCAGCATGCTTTCGGAGCATTCGCGCGCCGGCTCAAGATCGCCGCGCATGCGCCAGATCTGCCAGCAAAGCTCCGTCAGCACGTTGTCCCACGCCGGACCGTTGCCCCACGCGAAGCCCCAGCCGCCCGTCGGAACGATGCCGGGCAGCGCGCCGTTCGGCGCCTGCGCAAGGCAGATGTTCCGCAGCCACTCGCGGTAGCTCTTTTCCGGTGTGAGCGTCAGCATCACGTGCTCCGCCGACGTCGCCGCGTCGCCCGTCCAGCCGTTCTTTTCGCGGTGCGGGCAGTCCGTCGGGAAATAGTAGAAGTTCGCCAGATCCGAACGGCGCGCCATCTCGCCGAGCTTGTTCATCGTCTCGTCCGAGCAGCGGAAGTTCGCGCGCTCGCGCAGGTCGGAGTTCGCGACGAGCATCGTCAGCGTTTCGGGCACCGTCTGTTCCGGCGTCAGTCCGTAGACCAGCGCGTAGCGATAGCCGTGGTAGGTAAAGGGCGGCTCGAACACTTCCTCGCCCTCGCCCTTCAGGATATACATATCCGCCTGCGCGTATCCCTTCGGATAGAAGTGGATGTTCTGGCAGGACGGCTCGTCCTTGCTGTTGACGAATTCACACATCTGGATATAGATGCGCTGTCCCGCCTTGCCGCGGATGCGCAGACGCAGGATACCCGCCGTGTTCACGCCGAAATCGTAGAGCGTGCCGGGCTGCGTTTGCAGGTCGTCGAATTTGTATTCCGTATCGAGCTTCATGTTGTCGCGCGGATTGAATTTTTCACAAAGCACCGCACGGCGCACGGACACGGGCGCGATCTCCTGCGTCACGACGATCGGGTCCGCTTCGCACAGGCGGAATTCTCCGCGCGGCGTTTCGGCACGGTACACGGGCGCCCATGCGCTGTCGTCAAAGTCGGGCAGGCACCAGCCGTCCGCTTCGCGCCGCGCGTCGTAAAACACACCGCTGCGCAGATCGTCGAACAGGATCGCCGAGGGCGCGGTGCGGAAGCGCTCGTCCGCGTCGAGCGTGAACGTCTCGCCGCTTTTGAGCGTCGCCGTCAGCCGCAGTGCAAAGCGCGGCACGCCGCGGAAACGCGCAATATCGAAATCCCAAACGCGTCCGCCCGGGCAGTTCTGCATGCCGTTGCCGAGCAGCAGGCCGATCGCGTTTTCGCCGCTTTGCAGCAGCGCCGTCACGTCGTACCGGTCAAAATAGACGACGTCGTCCGGATTGGAGATGTACGGCGCGAGCAGCCCCTTCGTGATGCGTTTGCCGTTGAGAAACAGATCGTAAAAGCCCAGGCCGCTCACCAGCACCTCAGCTTTGGAAACGTCGCCTATAGAAAACGTGCGGCGGATATACGGCGCGGGCACGTGTTTTTCATAAGTCGTGTATTCTTTCGTCGCTGCGTAAAAGGTTTTCGGGAACTCCATCAAACCATCCTTTCGTTTTGAGCTGTTTTCAGTATAAACGATTCGTTCGGTAAAATCAATATCGGAATTGCGTCTCCACGCTCCGCTTTTCGCTTTCGATCGAATTGTTCTTGCGAAACACCGCATACTGTGGTACAATTTGTTTATTAAAGGTTTTAGGAGGAAAAGCGTATGCCCTGCATCCAAACCACCACGTCCGTGTCGGTCTCCGACGCGCAGAAAACCGCGCTGAAGGAACGCTTCGGCAAGGCAATCGAGATCTTCCCCGGCAAGACGGAGCGCTGGCTGATGTGCACGCTCTGCGACGAAACGCCTGTCTGCATGGCGGGCGACGGCGAAACGCCAGCCGCGTTCGTTGAGGTGAGCCTCCTCGGCAAGTCCGACCGCGCGCATTTCGAGCGCATGACGGCGGAGATCTGCGATATCCTGAAGGACGTGCTGTCCATCCGGCCCGACCGCGTCTACGTCAAGTACGAGGAAGTCGCCCACTGGGGCTGGAACGGCGGAAACTTTTAACCGACAGCCGCTTCCCCGCATACACTGATAAAAACGTGTGCGGGGTGATCTCATGCGCAGACGACGCGCTTTGCGCAAACGCAGCCGGCTGCGGCCGTGGCTATGTCTGTTCGCGCTGCTTGCAGGCGTCTGGTTCACACTCGTGTGGGCAGACGCGCGCCTGCGGCCGCAGCTGCACGCGCTCGCCGCGATGCAGGCGATGGCCTGCGAGGAACACGCGCTCAACGACGCGGTTCTGTCCGTGATCGAAAGCGAGCGCTATGCGTCGCTCGTGACCGTTGAGCAGAATGAAAGCGGCCGCGTCGTTTCCGTGCGCACGGACGCCGTCGGCATCAATCTCTTGAAAGGACGCGTCTGCGAAGCGGCTTCCGCCGCGCTCGCGGCGCGGTCGCAGACCGTATCGATCCCCGCCGGTTCGCTGACGGGGCTGGATATCCTCGCGGGGCGCGGGCCGTCGATCCGCGTGCGCGTGCGCACGTCCGGCTTTGCGAACGCCGACGTCGAAAGCACGTTCGAGGGCGCGGGCGTCAACCAGACCGTCCACCGCCTGCTGCTGCGCGTGGGCGCGCGCGTGTGCCTGTCGATGGCCAAAACGCAGCAGACGAAATCGCTCTCGTACGAAGTCTGCGTCGCAGAGACCGTGATCGTCGGCGAAGTGCCGGCACTGTATGCAAATTGGAGCAACGGAGAATAAACATGGATTTTGAAACTGCCGAAAAACGCGCAGCGGAACTGCGCGACCTTCTGAACTACTACAGCCGCAAATACTACGTGGACGACGATCCCGTCGTCGAGGACAGCGAGTACGACCGTCTGCAGCGCGAGCTGCTGACGATCGAGGAAACGTATCCTGCGCTGCGCGCGCCGGATTCGCCCACGTCGCGCGTCGGCGGTTTTGCCGACAGCCTGTTCACGCCCGTCGAGCACACCGTTCGCATGGAGAGTCTGCAGGACGCGTTCAGCGAGGACGAGCTTTGCGACTTCGACCGCCGCGTGCGTGAAAGCGCGCCGCAGGCGCAATACGTCGTCGAACCGAAGATCGACGGCTTGTCCGTGTCGCTCGAGTATGAAAACGGCGTGTTCGTCCGCGGCTCGACGCGCGGCGACGGCGACGTCGGCGAGGACGTGACCGCAAACCTGCGCACCGTGCGCGCGATCCCGCTGCGGTTGTCGCAGGATCTGCCGTTTATCGAGGTGCGCGGCGAAGTGTATATGCCGAAGGAGTCGTTCGCGTCGCTCGTACAGGCGCAGGAGGAAGCGGGAGACAAGCCCTTCAAGAATCCGCGCAACGCCGCAGCCGGCTCCCTGCGTCAGAAAAACGCGCAGATCACCGCCTCGCGCAAGCTCGATATTTTCGTGTTCAACATCCAGCGCATCGAGGGCAAAACGCTCTCGTCTCACAAAGAATCGCTGGACTATTTGCGGGAACTCGGTTTTCGCACCATCCCCGAATACACGCGCGTCGATTCGATCGGCGACGCGATCGGACGCGTGCGCGCCATCGGCGAAAAACGCCGCGGTCTGCCGTATGACATCGACGGCGCGGTGCTCAAGGTCGACGATTTCCAAAGCCGCGCTCTGCTCGGCAGCACGG
>CADAGA010000205.1 GCA_902787275.1 Oscillospiraceae bacterium
CAGCGTTTCCGCTTCGCCATAGTAATAGATATCAAACTTGGCGTTCTTCGTATCCACCACCAGCAGGATGCCGCTCTTGTCCGCACCGCAGCCGTATTTGTTGCGTTCGTAGTAGTCGGCCGCAAACTCCGAGAGCGTCGTCTCGGACTTGCGCGTATAAAACACGCAGACGGGCAGATCCATCATCAGTTCGCCGATCTTCGCGCGCACCTTATCGTTCAACTGCTTCTCCTGCTCCGCGGTAACGGTCTCACAGAAGTCGTTGAAGCGCTGGTAGCTGCGGTCGAACGGGTCGTCCCCCTCCGCCGCAGCGGGAAGCCACAGACAGAAAAACAGAAGGACGGCAAACGCAAAAGAACCGATTCGCTGCATATCCGTCCCTCCTTACCGGAAAATGAGGTACGCCAGAAACGTCCCCAGCGCCGCCACGCCGGACGCGATCCCGCCGAAGTACAGACGCGAGATCGCTTTGCTGACGGGCAGCTCGCCCACGACTTTTCCGGTCTGCCCGTTGACGGCAAACCTGTATTTCTTCTTGTTGAATTCCAGATTCAGCAGATAGACCGGCAGCAGCACGTACTGCACGGAGGTGTTGCTCAGATCGAACCGCGAACGCTTTGGCGTCAAAGTGACGTAATCTCCGTCAGCATGCGCGCGCAGCACGTTCGCCACACCGTCCTCCATGCGCTCCGACGCGCGCGGCAGGCTCTTGTCGGGGTCCTCGTCGAACCTGTCCGCCAGAAATCCCGACAGATACGCCGCGTCAAACTCCCGCAGGCCGGAATAGTCGAACGGCTCGAGCGCGTCCATCAGATCGTCGTCCATCTTTTCGCTGCCGTCCACGGGGATGCGCGAAAAACGCATCTGCCCCGAAACCTGCACGAGATAGTGCTTCGTCTCCGTGTAATTATAGTTCTTGTCCGAATAGTGGCGCACCGTCGTCCCGTCGAAATCGACGTCGCCGCGCACGTCGGCGTCGAACAGCCAGAACGGCACGTAGACGCCCTGTATCCTGCTGAGCTTGTGCATGGCGAGGAACGAGCGCGGCAGAAGCGGCTTGTGACGAAAATGCGCCTTGACCCTGCGCACGGCCTCGTCCTTGTCGATCCGGAACGGGATCACGCCGTTCGGACGCAGACTGCCTGTCAGCCTGTCCTTTGCCAGCACCTCGTTGTCGCAATACGGGCAGCGGGTCGCCGCGGTGGTGCTGTCCGTTTCGATCGCAGCGCCGCAGGAGCGGCAGATATAGACATCCCGATCCTCGAGCTTTGCCTCGGTCTGGCGGAACTGTTTTTTATAATCGCCCCAGTCGAAGCCCTTTTCTCCGTCGGACTCGGGCAGCATGTTTTCGATCGCTTCGATCTCGTACGCGTTGCCGCACGACGTGCAGGTCATCTTGTCTGTCGTCGTGTACCGCAGCGGCGCGCCGCAGGACGGGCACTTATAGGATTCCAATTGTTCGGGCATCTGCGTCTCCCCTTTCCGGAACTATCTCCTGCAGCGGATCATTTCACAAACCACGAAAGCAGCTGCATAAAGCCCGCGCAGAGCCAGTCGAACGGCGTCACGGCACGGTCGAAATGCGCTCGGAACAGCCGCTTCGGCATCTGCGAGCCGTCGGGCGTGAAGCGGATCGAATCCAGCTCGACCGAGCTGCCCGCGTCGCCGGCAAAGCAGAACTTCAGATGCCGCACGCTGCCGAACATCGCGCGCGTGTGCGTCACGCCGCATACGTTGCCGAAGAGGTACGTCTGTGAAAGATCGAGCGTCACGGGATGCCATGCGCCGTCCGCCGGGATCGTGCAGCTCGTTTTGCCCGTGGCGTTCACAAGCGGTGCATACCACGTCGTGTCGGACGTGTACAGCCGCACGTTTTTGAGCGTAACGTCCTTTGCGCCCGTGTTGCGCACCCAGAAGAAGATCGCGCCGTACTGGCTGTAATCCGTGCGTGCATCCGCAAACGGTCTTTTCCGCGATCCGTCTATGTATCGGTCGGTCGGATAAACCGAAAAGCGTTTCTTTTCCGCCTTTGCGGAAAGGCACGCGCCGTCCCTGCCCTCGGCATAGGAGATCGCGGCGTTCTCCCCCGTCCAAGCGTCGAAGAAGCCGGTCTGTTTCTCGCCTGCGAACCGCCAGATCTTTTCCGTGTCGCAGTCCGCCCAATCCTTATCCTGCCACGACTGACGCAGCACGGAAAGGTCGGTCACGAACGGAGAAACGGGCAGCGCCGCGCCGTTTTCGTCCGAGGCGTAAAGATTTGCTGAAGTGTTGACCTCCGAGAATGCATACGCCGCAGCCGCGGGATGCAGCACCTCGGGCGCCGAAACCGTCAGCGTATCTCTGCCGGTGATCTCGGCTTCGGCCTGCACGAACACACCGTCCGCGCCGCAGACCGAGAAGCCGCGCAGTTTTTCGCCCTTGCAGACGAGACCGCTGCCGACGCCGCGCAGTTTCACCGTGATGCTGCTGCCGCTGACCGTGTACGACTGTACCGTCGCGGCGGTGTACGTCCTGCGCAGTCCGTAGACCAGCCCCTCGGCGGCATATGCCATGCGCTGCGCCACCGGAAGTTTTACCGTCGGATGGATCGAACCGGATTCCGTGCGGTACGTCAGCGGCACATCGCAGATCGGGGTCATCGCGCGGGAATCCGGGTGCGCGTTCTGCATGTCGGCGAACTCCGCGTTCATGGTCTGCAGACGATCCCCGCCGTACGGGAAGGATGCGATCTGCGTATAGACGATCGGCATGCGGTTTTCTTCGTCGAAGCCGAACAGCCGCGACCAGGACGTCTGCAGCAGATCGAACGCGCGCGAATACATGCCGTATTCCAAGCCGCCAAAGATATCCGTCTCACCCTGATACCAGAGCATGCCCGCAGGAGAAAAGACGCGCAGTGCGTCGATTTTTTTGTTGTAGTTGACCGTCATGTCCTGATAAACGTCGTGTCCCGTTTCCTGCCAGCTCTGCGCGTCAACGTACTTGCCCATCTTCTTCAGATCGGACAGCACGAGCGCATCCGATTCGATCGCGTCGCGCGAGAGCCAGGAATAGATGGACGATCCGCCCAGCGCGGTACACAGTACGCCGACGGGCATGTCGAGCGTCTGCTGCAGCTGCTGTGCAAACAAAACCGAAACCGCGCTCACGCCGAACACCTGTCCGTTATCGCCGCGCACCCAGAAGCAGCCGGGAACGGCGCGCTGCGGGTTCAACGGGAAGCGTTCCGTATCGCCCTCGTACTCGACGTAGGACGGCACCGTCAGAAAGCGCAGCCAGCGGCTGAACGTCTCGCCGTTCGTCTGCATCCCGATGCCCGTTTCGGTCGCGCCGAGACCCATCTGCATATTGGACTGACCGCCCGAAAGCCACAGTGCGCCGAACACAACGCCGGAAAGGCGCGCAAACTCGACGCCCTCGAGGCAGAGAACGGCCGTGTATTCCTCATAACCGCCCGCAGGCGCGGGAATGCCGACCGCAAAGAAGCCGCTCTTATTGACGGAGCCGCTGCCCTTCGCCACGGTCTTTCCGGCCGCGTTCAGCAGCGTGCACGTCACGTGAATGCCGCCCGCAGCCGTACCGGCAAAGACAGCCTCTTTCTTCTCGGCAAACAGCATGCCGTCGCCGTAAAAGCTGTACAGCCGCGCCGAAACGTCCGGCTGCGCAAACGCGGCCGTCGCACAGCACGCGCACAGCACGAGCGTCAGCAGAACAGAAATCCATCGTTTCATGTCATTCTCCCCCGTTTATTTCTTGTAGTCCTTCATGTGCACGACCTTGGAGCGGCTGTTCTGCGCGCGGCGTTTCTTTTGCCGCTGCCGGTTCGCCCAGATCACGAAAGCAACGTAGCCGCCGATCAGCAGCGCCAGAACGATCAGGATCGTCCGCACGACCGGAAGTCGGAAAAACGTTGCGATCATCGAACCGATCAGCAGCAGAAGGCTGCGGCTCACGTCCTCCGACGCGACCAGATCCGCGCGCGCGATCTCCTCGTCGGCATAGAAAACGGATGCTTCGGCGATCTTGTCGCCCTTGT
>CADAGA010000206.1 GCA_902787275.1 Oscillospiraceae bacterium
TCTTTTACGCCTGGGGCGAGCCGATGTACGTCTTTTTGCTGGTCGGAATGACGTTTGCGGACTGGTTTTTCTCACTGCTGATCGCGTCGAACCGCGGAAAGCGAACGGCAAAACTCGCGCTCATCGGCGCGATCATCACAAGTCTCGGACTGTTATCCATTTTTAAATACACAGGATTTTTCGCTGAAAATCTGCAGGCGCTTTTCGGTGTGCCCGAAAACATTCCGCACATTCCCCTGCCGATCGGCATTTCCTTCTATACGTTCCAGCTATTAACGTACGTGATAGACGTCTACCGCGGCAACGCGAAATGCGCAACGAAGTTCCATGAGCTGCTTTTGTACGCGAGTCTTTTCCATCAATGTATCGCCGGTCCCATTATCCGATACACCGACGTACACCGCGAGATCCGGCTGCGCAAAAAAACGGTCACCAACATGGGCAAGGGCGTGCAGCGCTTTGCCGTCGGTCTTGCCAAAAAAGCGCTTTTGGCAAACAGCTGCGGCGCTATGGTCGATATGATTCTGCTGCCGGATTCGCAGCTGTCCGATCTGACGCGCATACAAGAGAATCTCGCAGTTTTGTCGTCTCGACCGGTACTGCTTGTCTGGCTCGGTATGCTCTTTTTTATGCTGCAGATCTATCTTGATTTCTCCGCCTATTCCGACATGGCGATCGGCATGGGTCTGATGGAAGGCTTCCATTACAAAGAAAACTTCAATTACCCCTACACCGCGTCAACAGTCACGGAGTTCTGGCGCTGCTGGCACATTTCTTTGAGCACGTTCTTCCGCGACTACGTGTACATCCCGCTGGGCGGCAACCGAAAGGGCATTGCACGCACGATCTTCAATCTGCTGGTCGTGTGGCTGCTGACCGGATTCTGGCATGGCGCGAGCTGGAACTTTATCCTCTGGGGGCTCTACTATTTCGTATTCCTCGTACTCGAAAAGTACGTGCTTTTAAAGAAGCTGAAAAAAATACCGGCATTCGTCCGACGCTTCGGCATGCTGGTTGTCGTCTATTTCGGCTGGGTGCTGTTCCGGTTTACGCGCATGGCATACGTCGGCGTCGTGCTGAAGGGATTGTTCGGACTCAACCACAGCGGTTTCACGAATTTCGAGGCGTCGACCGTGCTGAAAAACAACCTGTTCTTCCTGATCATCTGCATCGTTGCCGCAACGCCGCTCGTGCATAACCTGCGGCTGTGGATCGAGGAAAAGGCAAAGTACAGCAAGCCTATGCTCTACGTAAAGCGCGTCGTCTTTATCGTGCTTCCGGCAGCGCTGCTCGTGCTTTCCGTCCTTTCTCTTGTCGGCAATTCCTATAATCCGTTCCTGTATTTCCAATTCTAAGTGAGGTTTAACAGCGTGGCTAAGCGAAAAAAGATCCGCAAATCTCTGCGCAAAAAAGTCAACCGCTCTACGCGTCGTTGGCAGTATACGCTGTTCCTTGCGCTGCTTTGCGTCGGTTTTCTCGTGTCGTGGATGTTTCCTCTGCGGCCGAAGCACTCGGAGTCTGAAAAGCGCGACCTGACGGCGTTCCCGACGCTGTCGATCCAATCTCTGTCCAGCGGAGATTTCTTTGACGGGATCAACCTGTGGTTTTCGGACACGTTCCCCTTCCGCGAGGCAATGGTAACGGCAAACAGCAAGCTCAAATCACTCTACGGATTTGGCAGCCGCATCTACGGCTTGACGGATGAACAGGCGGACGAGATCCCCGATGAACCCAACGAGCCGGCCGTGCTGCCCGTCGAGGATTTCGACACTATAGATGAAACGATCGGCGACGCGATCGAAGTGGACAACGCACTCGTGCAGAATCTCGGTACGATCGTCGTTGTGAACGACGCGGCGTATGAGATCTACAATTTCAGTCAGACCGTCGCAGACAAATATGCCGCGATCATCAACCACTCCGCGCAGATGCTCGAGGGCGTTTCGGACGTATACGATCTCGTGATCCCGACGAGCGTCGACATCACCATGCCGGACAATGAACGCGCGAAGATCAACAGCTCCAGCCAGGCGGACGCGATTCGTTATATCTTCTCCTGCATGACGCCGCAGGTGCATTCGGTCAACGTGTATAACGCGCTGCGCAGTCACCGCACGGAGTATATCTATTTCCGCACCGACCACCATTGGACGGCGCGCGGCGCCTATTACGCGTATACGCAGTTCTGCCGCACCATGCAGACACAGCCGAAGCCGCTTGACGCGTTCACCGAGTATAAATTCGACGGATTCAAGGGTTCATTCGCCTCTGAGACAAAGAAAAACACTTCGCTTGAGAGCCATCCCGACACGATCTTTGCCTACGATCCCATCGCGGAAACCACGCTGACCTACACCCAGAAGAACGGGAAGAGCATGGAATGGAAGATCATCAGCGACGTGACGGATTGGAGCGCGACAGCGAAATACAGTTCGTTCATCGGCGGAGACAATCCGTATACAATCATCACGAACGCTTCTGTTCCGGACGGAAAGAAGTGCCTTGTCGTGAAAGAATCGTTCGGCAACGCGTTCGTTCCGTTCGTTGCGGCAGATTTCAGCGAGGTCCACGTGGTGGATTACCGCTACTGGCGCGGAAACGTCAACAATTTCGCCAAAGAACACGGTATCGACGTCGTTCTGTTCATCAACAACATCTCGGCAACGCGAAACAGTTCCCTGATGACTGCGCTGCAAAAAGTAACGTATTAACAAAAAAACAAAGACCCGCCGCAGACCGAAAGGTTTACGGCGGGTCTTGCTGTTTTGTGGAATCAATTATTCAGCTGCGGGAGCGCCAACCGGGCAGGTATCCGCGCAGGTGCCGCAATCGATGCACTTGTCCGCATCGATCTCGTACTTCGCATCGCCCTCAGAGATGGCCTCAACGGGGCATTCCGCTGCGCAAGCGCCGCAGGAGATGCATTCGTCAGAAATGATGTATGCCATAGTCGTCTTCCTCCTTTTATATTGTGATTCCATTGTATCACACTTTTGTAAAAATGCAATACTTTTTTATAAAGTTATTCAATGCCTTTGAGCGCTTCGATCTCGGATTTGTCTACACGGATCTGACCGTCGCGCACGGTCTTGACCTTTTTGCGGTGGCAGACCTTCGGCGCGGCGTCCGGACGCGAATCCAGACGAACCTTCAGCATGCCGGTCAGCAGGTTGTTTTCCACGACCGTACCCTTGCCCTCGTCTGTGTCGACGATCGCGCCGACCTTCGGCGTGACGCGCAGCAGATGCTCGTAGGCTTCCTGTTCGTGCTTGAGACAGCACATCAGTCGACCGCACGTTCCGCTGATTTTGACGGGATTGAGCGACAAGCCCTGCTCTTTTGCCATTTTGATCGAAACAGGCTGGAAGTCGCCCATGAAGCTGTTGCAGCAGAACGGTCTGCCGCACATGCCGAGTCCGCCGAGCATCTTGGCTTCGTCGCGGACGCCGATCTGGCGCAGTTCAATGCGCGTGCGAAACACGGACGCAAGATCCTTCACAAGTTCACGGAAATCGACGCGGCCGTCCGCCGTGAAATAGAACAGGATCTTTCCGCCGTCGAAGGTATACTCCACGTCGACGAGCTTCATCTCCAGCTTATGCTTTTCGATCTTGTCAAGGCAGATGTTGAACGCGTTGACTTCTTTTTTCTTGTTTTCTTCGAGCGTATTCAGATCCTGCGGCGTAGCCTTTCGGATGACAGGCTTCAGCGGCCGCACGATCTCCTCTTCCGGAACCTCTTTATTGGCAACGGCGACCGTACCGCATTCCACACCGCGCGCGGTCTCAACGATCACGCTGTCATTCTCTTCAAATTGAATATCCTTCGGATCAAAGTAGTAGACCTTGCCGACTTCCTTGAAACGAACGCCGATAATGATTGCCATATGTTTATATCCTTTCGTTTGGATCAGTGCAAAGCTGCGCACAGAACCAGGAGAGTAAAAGATTTGCGTTGCAGTTCCATTGCATAGATTGCACCGTTTGATTCGCAATATCCACGATTCGAAGCAGCTGCCGTG
>CADAGA010000207.1 GCA_902787275.1 Oscillospiraceae bacterium
GGATCATAATGACGCAAATGATCGACGTCGATCTGCGCTCCCTGTACGTCCAGCGGAATATCGAGCCAGACGGGGACGCCGCGGCCTTCCATAGCAAGGAAAAGCGCTTTTTCAAGATGATACGCGATCTCGTCCGGCTCCGTCACCATAACGGCGTATTTCGTCATATTGGCGACAGAATGGACAACGTCGAACTCCTGATCGCCGAGCTGCCGCAGACCGAGCTCCGGGCAAGACCAAATCGTCGTTTCGCGTTTGACCTGTCCGGACACGACGAACATCGGCACGGAATCGAGCCAGCCGCCCATGACGCCGGTCATCGCGTTCGTCCCGCCGGGACCGCTCGTCACACAGACCAGTGCGAGTTTGCCGGTCATACGCGCATAGGCTTCGGCTGCCACGGCGCAGGCCTGCTCGTGGTGATTGAACGTGCAGCGGATGGACTCGTTATGCCCGATCGCGTCGTCGAGGTGCATCGCACCGCCGCCCGTGACCATAAAGCAGTCGCAAATCCCGTGTTCGACGAAAAAGGAAGCAAGATAGTCTGCAAGCTTCATATTCAACCTATCCCTCCCGTTTAATACAGCGTATCTGTCAGAAAGCGGACCTCAAGTGAATCCTGCAGATCCTGCAAAACCTTGCGCATGTAGCCGTTGAGATATTCTGCCTTGTGACGGACGAAATCATATTCCATGTTCGGATCGGCATAATTCTTCCGCCGGCCCGAGTAACCGTCGAATCCGGCAAGCGTGACGAACGGTACGCCGAGCGACACGAGCACTTTCAGGAACATTGCAAGAGAATTGTCGATGAATTCCGCATCGGGATCGATGAGCGCACTGAAATTCAGAACGTAATCGAACGCATCTGCCGTCGTACCCGTGACGTTGGACGTTGCGATGATGCTGTAACGTTCGCGCGCAAGGCGTGTCGCCAGACCGACGTAGCGCTTTGAATTGGTCAGAAAGATATAATCCGGGTTCAGATATTCCGGAATTCGGTTGATGGAGACGACCAGCGGTTTTTCCGATTCGTAGAAGGAGAGCACCTTTTCTTTCTGTTTTTTCATGCTGCTGCCGGGTCCGATCAGAAGGATCGGTCTGCGGCCGAGTTTTTCCCGCAGCTGTGCCATCGCCGCGTCGTCGTTGACCTCGTTTTTCTGATACTCAAGATACAGCCGCTCGATCGTGTTCTTGTCGTACAGCAGCTTTTTCTCGCCCTCAAGCCTGCCGAGGATATCGTTGATCGACTTGACGGAGAGCGTTTGCTTTTGCATCAGATACGACACGTAGTTCGGGTGGCAGTCGTTGGACGCCGCCAGATAGTAGAACATATTGTAGCCCCACGTGGCGCTTTGATAAAACGCGGAGATATTGGAGTCGATCGACTCGAGGATCTGGCTGACGTCGTAATGCTTGCCCATGCGATGGTTCATAAACATGGCGATAAGCTCGATCGGCGCGTTGCCGGCGCTCTTTCCCATGCCGTAAATGCTGCCGTCCACGAGCATCGAGCGATTTACGTCGCCGTGCATTTTACGGTTCAGCACGGCGATACAGTTGGCATATCCCATCTGGAAGTTGTTGTGCGCATGATACCCCAGCGCGATCGACGCATCCAGACCGTCGTTCAAAAGATCAAAATAGTGTATCAGATTGTCCTGGTGCATCAGACCGTACGTATCGACGATCGAAACGGCAAACGGACGCACGTCATTCGCCAGCCGGATCAGATCGAGCATCTCCGCGTCGTCGTAGCTCGTCACGGAAACAAGCTGCGCAAACACCTTATAGCCCAGCGCCTTGAGCTCGGCGCAGAACGCAAGCGCGGCTTCGCGCAGATGCTTTTTAAAAATCACACGGATGCCGTCCAAAAAGCACTCGGACGCCGGCCGGATGTGGTCAAGCGAGCAGGTGCCGTAGTCGATCATGCCGACGACCATCGTTTGCTTGCGGTCAAGGCCGCCGTAGATTCTTTCAACGCAGTCCGTATCAGGCATGATGCTGCGGTCCGGATCGAACGGCCTGCGTTCGTCCAGAAAACCGATCTCAATAATATCTGTGCCGGCCTCAACGACACGTTCAAATATGCTGACAATGTTGTCGCGGCCGAATTTCCAGTCGTTGACGTAGCCGCCGTCACGCAGCGTACAGTCGAGAAGCATTACGTCATTCATAAGCTACCTTACTTTTCAATCGGGATTTCTACGGTGGCGTTGGCGATCGAAGCGTCAACGTACTTTCCGTCTCCGAACACACGCGAGCGCGCAACGATGCGGTCCTCGAAAACGGACACAACGTATCCCTGCGTGTCCGCGGGGAAATCGCCGTGGTTGACGACGCCTACCGTCGGAACGGAAAGCGACTTGAATGCGCCGCAATCCTCGTAGTTGTATACGCTCGTGCCGTAGTGAAGGTGTCCTGTCAGAAAGATCACGTTTCGGTGTTTTTCAAAAACAGCGCGCAGCTTGTCCGACTCCCAGCCGACGCTTCCGCGCCATTTGCCCTTGCCGAGCCACGTGACCGGCAGACCGTTCAGACCCTTGAGGGTCTGATGATTGACCACAAAAACGGGTTTTCCGTTTTCCAGAGCGATCTGTTCATCCAGCCAGCGCAGCTGACGCGCGCTGAGATATGCGCCCTCGAACGTCGTTCTGTCCGTCCCCATGAGAATGAATTTAAACCCGCGAATACGAACGGCATGGAAATACCGCGTTTCATCCTCGAGTGCAACGCCGCCGTTGACGCTTTTCACAAAGTCATTGAATACGGCGATCTGCTTGTGAAACGGACGCAAGCGCACGTCGTGATTGCCCGGCACGCACAGCAAGTGACGAAAGCTGCCGGAGTATGTATTGAGGATCTCACCGACCATACGGAATTCATCCGGCAAACCGTTCTCGGTAATATCGCCTGCAAGGATCAAAGCGTCGACAGGCTCTGTCATGTTGCCGAGATCGCGGCACGCAGCGTCAAACCGCATGCTGCGCAGTGCAGACCAGTGCGCGATCTGCGGATCGCCCCATACGACGAAAGTCAGCAGCGACTGCGGATCGAGCTCAATGGGTGAGTTTGCATCCGGTTCCGGCGCTTTTCCGCCCTCACGCAGCAGACAAAAATCGCGCTGCATGCGTTCATATCGTTTTGTCATATCACACCGCCTTTACGGATTCTGCGGATAATCCGTGTTCGATTTGGAGTAGGGATTCTTGTTCGGCCGCTGCGGCGTCGGTTCGTTGCCGATCTGATTGGCGGCGCTCAGAACCAACGTGACGAACAGCGCATAAACGAGCCAGATCCCCAGCGCGATCCAGACGAGGAACAGCGGCCATCCAAGCCAGAAATGGATCGCAAGAAGGACAATCGCGGCAATTGCCCATTCAAAACGAAACGCCATATTCAGCAAGAGACACAGCAAAAAGCCGTGATTACGAGCCGTCCTGCGCATAAGCCACCACCCTTTCTTAAATATTATAGCCGTTCGATATTCTGAATACAAGTATTTGAGCGGTAATATTTTCCGAAAGACGCTTCCCTTTTTTCCCGATTCGGTGTATAATAAAATGTGAAAACAAAAACGGGAGGAATCATATGAAAACCGTCGGAATCATTGCCGCAATGGATTCGGAGATGCGCGCGCTTGCCGAGCGCATGGAGCAAAGAGAAGAACACCTTCTCGCCGCCATGCCGTATTACACCGGAACACTGGAGGGCGTGCCGGTGATCGTCTGCTGCTGCGGCGTGGGCAAAGTCAACGCAGGCATTCATACACAGATCATGATCGACCGTTTCAAGCCGGACGTATTGATCCAGAACGGCGTTGCGGGCAGCCTGTCGACAGACGTCGGGTACTTTGATCTGGTGATCGGAAACGAGCTCGTCTATCACGACATGCAAACGTGGGTGCTCGAGCAGTTTGAGCCGCTGCAAACCGTTTACACATCCGATCCGGAGCTTGTGAAGATCGCAGCAAAAGCCGCCGGCGACTGCAAGATCG
>CADAGA010000208.1 GCA_902787275.1 Oscillospiraceae bacterium
CGCGCGATTCTCTCGGCGGGCTATTATGCGCCGCTGCGGGAATTCGTTGCGGATCGTCTGCAGGGAGACGTTGTGCTGGACGCATGCTGCGGCGAAGGCTACTACACCTCGGCGTTCGCCCTGCGCGGGCACGACGCTTACGGCTTCGATATCGCGAAAGACATGGTGCGTCTGGCGGCCAAAGCGGACAAGCGTTCCTTTTATTTCGTCGCGGGTCTGCACCGCATCCCGGTCGAAAGCGGCAGCGTCGAAACGCTCACGCATCTGTTTGCGCCGTTCGCAGACGAGGAATTCCGTCGCGTGCTCAAAGACGGCGGAACGCTTCTGACGGTGCTGCCGGGCGAGGCGCACTTATGGCAGCTGAAGCAGGCGCTGTACGAAACGCCGTACCGCAACCGTGAAACGCCGCCGCAGACAAGCTTGACCTTGGTCAGCAAGGAGCGGCTGCGGTTTGAGATCGATCTGCGCACGCGGGAGGATATCCTGAACCTCTTTCGCATGACGCCGTATTCCTACAAGACGTCTCCGGATGCCGAGCAAAGACTCTGCGCGCTGGAATCGCTGCGCACGACGGCGGACTTCGTCGTGCTGACGTACCGCAAGGACTAAATCTGAAAGATGGCGTTCAGCAGCAAAAGACCGATCGTCCCGGGAATACCGAGCAGCGACACGGCTGTGAGCGTGACGGGGTTGACGGCGACGGTCACGCCGGTGAGCATACCGGCGACGTTGACCGCCAGCAGCGATACGGCGCCCTGCACGGCAGAAGAAAACAGAGCGCCGAAGAAACGGCCGGAGCGCAGGAACGCGATCAGCACGGCGAGCAAAGCGAGCGCGAGAACGGCGCAGATGAGGACAGCGGACATAACGATCCCTCCCGAAAACCTTTGTAAAGTATATAGCAATTCCCGGACAAATATGATAGAATAAACCGAATCCCGAAAGAAAGAGGAAGGCAACATGGAACCTGTAAAGATGAAACCGTACATTTCCGCCACCATCTGGGGCGGCAGACGGCTGATCGAAGAATACGGCGTGCAGACGGAAAAGGAAAACGCGGCGGAGGCGTGGGTGCTCTCGTGCCATCCGAACGGCTGCGGGGTGATCTGCGGCGGCGCGCTGGACGGCAGGACGCTGCGCAGCGTCTACGAGGAAGACCGCTCGATCTGCGGCACGCGCGGCGCGCGGTTCCCGGAGTTCCCGATCCTCATCAAATTCATCGACGCGCGGGACAATCTGTCGATCCAGGTGCATCCGGATGAGGCGTACGCCCGCCGTGTCGAGCACGGCGCGGGCAAGACGGAGTGCTGGTACATCCTCGACGCCGATGCGGACGCCGAGCTGGCGCTGGGCTTCAAAAAGCCGATCGACCGCGAGACGTTCCGCAGTTCGATCGCGCAGGGTACGCTGATGGATTACGTGCAGAAGGTCAAGGTGAAGAAGGGCGACTTCTTCTTCATCGAATCCGGTACGCTGCACGCGATCTGCAAGGGCGTGCTTTTGGCGGAAGTGCAGCAAAATTCCGACACGACCTACCGCGTCTACGACTATGACCGCCGCGGCGCCGACGGCAAACCGCGCGCGCTGCACGTGGACAAGGCGGTCGACGTGACGAACACGCGTCCGTACGCGCCCGTCGTTCCGAGCGACGCGGACAAGGCGCGGTTCGAGACGCCGCAGCGCACGCTTCTGACGTGCTGCGATCTGTTTTCGGTGTGCCGCGTGGACTGCGCGGACACGTATGCCGACGCAGCGGGGGAGGAGAGCTTCGTGTCGCTGCTCGTGCTGGAGGGCGACGGCAGCTTTTCCTGCGGCGAAACGGCGTTCCCGCTGACGAAGGGCGAGAGCGTATTCATCCCTGCCGGTGCCGGTGAATACACGGTGAAAGGCAAAATCCAACTGTTGGAGACCAGGATCTGAATGACGATACTCAGCGCGCAGAACGTACAGATGTCTTTCGGCGACCGGACGCTGTTCCGGGACGTCTGCTTTGACGTCGGCGAGCGCGAGCGCGTGGCGCTGGTCGGCCCGAACGGAACGGGCAAAACGACGCTGTTCCGCCTGATCACGGGTGAGCTGGAGCCGACGGCGGGACAGATCGTGAAGGGGCGGAACACCCGCCTGGGCTATATGGAGCAGCATGCGTGCGAGCATTCGCGGCGGACGGTCTACGACGAGATGCTGACGGTGTTCGACGACCTGATCCGCATGGAGGCGCGGCTGGACGAGATCGCACATGCGCTGCAAAGCGGCGCCGGCGACCAGACAGCGCTGATCGCGGAGCAGAGTGCGCTGCACGAGCAGTTTGAGCGGCAGGACGGCCTGACGTTCCGCAGCCGGACGCGCAGCGCGCTGCTGGGACTGGGCTTTGCGGAGAAGGATTTCACCCTCACGTGCAGCGAGCTCAGCGGCGGACAGCGTTCCAAGCTGTCGCTCGGCAAGCTCCTGCTGTCCGGCGCGGATCTGCTGCTGCTGGACGAACCGACGAACCACCTCGACATGGATTCGGTGGAGTGGCTCGAGGACTTTTTACGGGAATACAAGGGGTCTGCGATCCTGATTTCGCACGACCGTTATTTTTTGGACCGCGTGACGGAAAAGACGATGGACTTTTCGCGCGGGACGCTGCGCACCTGGCGCGGCGGCTATACGGAGTACCTGCGGCAGAAGCGCCTGCGCGACGAGCAGGAGAAGCGCGACTACGAGAATGCCATGGCGGAGATCGAGCGTATCCGCGGCATCATTGAGCAGCAGAGGCGGTTCGGCCGCGAGCGCAACTTCATCACGATAGCGAGCAAGGAAAAGATGCTCGAGCGCAAGATGGAGGAGCTCGTCGTGCCGGAGGCGGCCGCGGCGGCGGTGCATTTCCGTTTTCCGCCCGTGCCGGAGACGGGCAACGAGGTCGCAGTGCTGCGCGGCGTATCGAAGGCGTTCGGCGAAAAAACACTGTTCCGCGATGTGGATATCCAGATAGACCGCGGCGATCGGGCGTTCCTGCTGGGCGCGAACGGCTGCGGCAAGACGACGCTGCTGCGCATCCTGCGCGGCGAGACGGACGCGGACGCGGGGACGGTGCGTCTGGGCTCGAACGTCCGGATCGGCTATTTCGACCAGACGCTCAGCGGTCTGCACGAGGAAAAGACGGTGATCGACGAGGTCTGGGATGCGCACCGGCTGATGAACCAGACGCAGGTGCGTTCGGCACTGGCGCTGTTTTTGTTCCGCGGCGAGGACGTTTATAAAAAGGTGTCGGAGCTGTCCGGCGGTGAAAAGGCGAGGCTTGCGCTGCTGCGCCTGATGCTGTCGGGCGCGAACTTTCTGGTGCTGGACGAGCCGACGAACCACCTGGACGTGCGCTCGCGGGAAGCGCTCGAGGACGCGCTCGCGGACTTCGGCGGGACGATGCTGGTCGTTTCGCACGACCGCTACTTCATCAACAAGCTCTGCACGCGCGTGCTGCACATGGCGCACAGCGGCGTCGAGGAAGTCCTCGGCAACTACGACGACTACGCCGCGCGGCGGCAGCGGATCGTATCGCAAAGGAACTGGAGAGCGAAAAACGGCGGCTGGACGGCAAGATCCGCCGCTGTGAAGAGGCGATTGCCGAGACCGAGCAGGCGCTCGACGACGCAAATGCGCAGTTATCTGCGCCTCAGACGGCTTCGGACTATGAGCAGATCCTCCGCTGGACGCAGACGATCAACGATCTGCACGAGCGGCAGGACGAACTGATGGCGCAGTGGGAGCTGTTGTCCGAGCAGCGCGAGGCGCTGGAGGCGTAAAGAGATAATTCTTTACATAACGAGCCTTTTTTCGTGAGCGTGCAAAAGCGGATGCATCTGCGCTTTTTTGTACGGTCCCGTCTGCGGCATCCTTGAAAAAGAAGCGTTTCCGGCGCACCATTCGCACATCGCGCGCCGGTTCACGGTGGAAAAATGCGGATCATTTCCGTTTTGTAAAGCCCCTTTGCATTACACGCAAACCGCTCCTGCAAAGGCAAAATGCTTGACAGAATATTTCTATATCAGAAGAAAGGGCGATTCGATGGACTATACCGTGCGGCCGTATACCGAGGCAGACAGGGATGCTGTGCATCTGATCTGCGTGGCGACGGCGGAACACCCCGTGCGCAGCGAGTCGCGGCGGCTTTTCGTGCTGCGCACGACGTGCGATTACTATCTCGACAACGAGCCGGAGAACTGTTTCGTGGCGGAAAAGACGCTTGAAGACGGCACGACGCGCGTGGTGGGGTATATTCTTTGCGCGGCGGAGTGCGAGGCGTACGCACGGCGTTTCCGGGACAGAATACTGCCGAAAATCAAAGAGTACAGCAAGATGAACGCCCGTGTCGCGCGCGCGGACGTACTAATGTATGGCAGATTCGCGATGTTTTTCCCGGCGCATCTGCGTTTAGCGGTACTGCCGGACGACCGCGGGAAGGGCGTCGGAACGGCGCTGGTTGAGGCGCTGACGGCGCATTTACAGGCGATAAAGTCCAAGGGCGTGGTAGTAATTCTTAACAAGAAAAATAGTGCGGCGCAGGCGTTTTTCAAATCGCGCGGTTTTTCGCTTCTGCAGCCGATCGGAAGCGGCTTTGCGTACGGTCTGGACTTCTGAAAAAGCAGAATAGCAAAAATGGAAAATTGTTGTAAATAGGTAATATTGCACAAAGATCATTGTCGGAGTTGTGGAAAGTGACCATAACTCCGACCTTTTTCTTTACAATTTCTTAAAATTTTTTAATTTCCGTCTTGACTTTTTGCCAAACGGATGGTAAATTGTAAGAGACTAAAACTGTATCATCATCAGTTAATGCGTGGCAAGTCGCACTTTTGCGGCACATATATATAGCATGCGGGAGGTCCGCAGCCAAAATTCAGCTCTGAGGGAGTGCCTGTGATGGAAGAAAAAATGACCGCTGCGAATCCGGTCGACGAGCAGAAGAAAAATGCCGGCAGACCTGCGCGCGCACTGCGCACATTGGAGCTGCGGTTCCAGCCGGTGTTCGACGTGCATCTGAACATGGCGATCGACTTTCTGGTGACGCTGCGCATCAACGACCGCAAGATGGGCGTGCTGCTGCAGGATGCGTTCTTTCCCGTTGCGGAAAAGAGCAGCCAGATCTGCGAGCTGAACAAGTGGACGGTCGAGGAAGGCTGCGACGCGATCCTGCGCTGCCAGAAGCGCGAGGCGGACATCAACCGCCTGATCGTTCCGATCTCCAAAAAATACCTTTCCAAGCCTTACTGCTTCAAGCAGCTTTCCAAGATCGTGGAAGCAAAGGGCGTCGAGCCGGATAAGTTCTGCTTCAACGTCAGCGAGAACATCTACGCTTCCGAGCAGGCGCAGGTCGCCGAAACGATCAAGCAGCTTCGGGACTACGGATTCCTCGTTTCCATCGACGATTTCGGCGTCGAGTATTCGTCCCTGACACACCTGGGCATGTACGACGTGGACTACATCGGCATCGACGCGAGCCTGCTGGACGGCATCATGACCGAGGAACGCGTGCAGAACCGGATGCAGGGCATCATCGAGTTCTGCAAAAAGATCGAGTCGCAGACGCGCATCCACGGCGTCGACAGTGAGGAAAAGGCCGCGCTGCTGCGCACGCTCGGTGCGGACCAGATGCTCGGCGATCTGTACGGCAAGCCCATCGCTGAACGTACCATAAAGATTTAAACTGTAATAATCCTTTCCCTCAACGGGAAGCCCGGAGCGAATAAATAATTCTAAACGGAGTGATGGACTTGGCAAAGAAAAAGAAGGACGCCGCGCCCGAGGCGCAGAGCGGCACTGTCGCGTCCCAGGGCGATAAGGGTCCCTACATCCCCGCGCTGTCCATGGAGAATCAAAGCAAGAAGTACGACGTCAACACCACCGCGGAAAAGGTCCGCAAGCGTGACTGGCTGATCCGTATCATTGCGTTGATCCTGCTGATATTGCTGCTGATCATCGGCATCGGGTACTGCAGCATCTCGATTCTGAACAAAGCCGGCCGTTTCACGGTGAGTCTTATCCCGAATGACTACGGCATCCAGCTTGCGGAAACCGAGGACTTCCAAAACCCGACGCTGAACCTGTCGGCAGCGCCTGTGGAGGACATGAACAACATCACGAAGGAATGGATCCTCAACAAGAACGGCGAGCTGGGCGACGATCCCGTTTACAACAGCTTCACCGAGCTTGCGGGACAGTGGGGCGAGCACAACGGCAAGAACTACCTCGCCTACACCTTCGGCGTGCGCAACGCCGGCGCCGAGCCCGACGACGTGGTGTCCTACCGTGCGACGCTCGTGCAGAACTACGAGTACAAGGGCGCCGACGAAGCGGTTCGTATCATGGTCATCCGCAAGACGGACAAGGGCGAGGAAGCCACAGTCTATGCAAAGCCCCGCACGAGCGACGGTAAGCTCGAAACATTCGCAGCGGACGAAAGTTTTATGGAAGACGACGTGGTCTTTGAGGACATTCGGTCGGATTTCATGGTCGGCGAGATCGACCGCTACACGGTGGTCATCTGGCTGGAAGGTGAAGATCCTGAATGTGTCAATGCGATCATGGGAGGAGAGGCAAAGTTTTCGATGCAGTTTGAAGTCATCGGAGGCGGCAAGGCAGACGTCGGATGAGCTTGGGGGAGACCAAACGACGAAAACCCTGCAACACCTTGAATCCCACCGCAAAAACACTTTGGATAAAAAATCATTAATTGGAGGAAAAAACAATGAAAAAGCGTTCTCTCTTTGCAGCAGTCGCGATGCTCATCGTCTCTGCTGTCGTGCTGACGAGCGCGACGTACGCATGGTTTGCCAGCGGTTCCAAGGCTGACATCGGCACGATCGGCGCGTCGATCAGCAACTCCGACGGCACCCTTCTGATCTCCGTCGACAGCACCAACTGGGGCACCAACCTGGAATATGCTGATTGGTTCCCGGGCGGCACCCTCATCACCGGCAACAAAGTTCCGTCTACCACCGACAGCACCAGCGGCTATGCGGTGCTTACGCCCGTCTCCTTCGACGCGCCCAACGGCGCGTTCGTGGGCGGCTCTCTGTCGCAGATTACGGACAGTAGTTCCGCGAACTACAAGGATTTCCAGTTCACCGCGGCGAGCGCGACTTCCGGCTGGATCGATCTGAAGTACTATGTCAAGTCCACGGCGGCCTGCAACATCACGCTGACCCCGACCTTCAGCTCTGACATCAACTTCATCTACGGCGCGATCACGGCGACAGTCGACAGCACCACGACGACGAACGTCGTCGGCAAGTCCACCGCTACCGGTTACGTCCCGGTCGTGGCGACCTCCGGCACCGCAATGGATACCAACACGGCGAACGGCATTGTCGATGCGGCTG
>CADAGA010000209.1 GCA_902787275.1 Oscillospiraceae bacterium
TCCACGCTCGTACCCGCGGTCATGCTCGCGGCGATGGCCGTCCTGCTGTTTGTCGGATACGACCTGTCCAAGAAGAAAATGGAAACCGTCCGCGCCGCACTCGCGCGGCAGCGCAGGACGGAACAGAACGAAATGGCATAAAAAAACGGCGTTTCTGCGAAGCAGACGCCTTGATTGAAACAATAAACTACGCCGGATCCTCACGTGAAGATCCGGCGCTTTTTGTATCGGGATTTATCGCTTTCAAGCGGGTTTTGTCTGTTTTTTAACAGGACTGTCCGTAAAGAGTCCGGTCTCACAGCACCGTGATCGCATCGCCTGCGCGGACGACGCCGCCCTTGATGACGCGGGCAAAGACGCCCTCCTTCGGCATGATGCACTGACCGACCAGCTCTTTGATCGCGCAGCCGTCGTGGCACTCCTTGCCGATCTGGGTGATCTCCAGCACCGCTTCGTCGCCGACCTTCAACTGCGTGCCGACGGGCAGCGTGTGCAGCACGATCCCCTCGGTCGTCAGATTCTCGGCAAAGACGCCGTGGCACAGTCCGTCCGTGCGCATGCCCTTCGCCTTTTCGATGCTCTCTTTCGCCAGCAGACTTACCTGCCGGTGCCATTTTCCGGCGTGCGCATCGCCCTCGATGCCGAAATCCTCGATCAGCTTTCCCGCCTCGATCGTCTTTTTCGGCGTTTTTTTCTGTTCGCTGATGTTGACCGCAAGAATCTTCGCCATACTTATCCTCCCGTTCTGTTCAGCCCGTGCGGCTGTGCCTGTTCGCCGAACCGGTGTCCGGCAGGTTTATTGCGGATGCAGCTGCGCACTGCACGCAGCAATTCTTCACGCTTTCCGACGAGCGGCCGCAGATCGACCGTCGTCTCGTCGCCGAGACAGAGCTTGACCCTGCCGTCGGACAGCAGGCGCATGCGGTTGCACGCGTGGCAGAAGCGGTGGCTGATGGGGCTGATGAACCCCACCCTGCCGCGAAAGCCGTCCGCCGTATACAGCTCCGTCGTACCGTCCCGCACGCCGAGCGGCCGCAAAAACGAAAACCGTTTCCTAAGCTCGTCGTTCGTGACGACGCGCGACGCGTCCTCGCCCGCGTCGGAGAACGGCATCAGCTCGATGAAGCGCACGTCGATCTCCTGCTCCCGCGCGAGGTCGATGAGCGACGCGGCGCTGTCCTCGTTGACGCCGCGCATGAGCACGGCGTTGATCTTGATCGGCGACAGTCCGACGCGTCTTGCTTCGTCGATCCCCTCCAGTACGCGGTGCAGCACGTCCGCGCCGGTGAGCTTGCGGTAGGTGCTGCCGTCCGTGCTGTCGAGACTGATGTTTACGCTGTCGACGCCCGCCGCCTTGAGGTCGGCGGCGTATTGCCGAAGATACACGCCGTTCGTCGTCAGCGCGAGCGTCCCGAGACCCGGCAGCCCGCGCAGCCGCGCGGCAATACTGCAGATATCGCTTCTGACGAGCGGCTCGCCGCCGGTCAGACGGATCTTCGTCACGCCGCACCGGACGAATGCATCTGCGATCGAGACGATCTCGTCGGCGGTCAGCTCGTTCTCTTTTTTATCGCAGTCCGTCTTGCCGCAGTAGACGCAGCTTAAGTTACAGCGTTCGGTCACGGAAACACGCAAATAGTTGATCTCTCTGCCGAAGCTATCCTTCATAAGTATAATCGCTCTTTCCGCCGTGTTTTTCCAAAAGGCGCACGTCCTCGATCACCATGCCGCGGTCGATCGCCTTGCACATGTCGTAGATCGTCAGCGCCGCGACGCTCGCCGCCGTCAGCGCCTCCATCTCGATGCCGGTCCTGTAGGTGCATTTGGCACGGGCGATGACGCGCAGGCGCGTCTCGTCCCTCTGCTCGAACTCCACCGTGATGCTGTCGATCGGGATATTGTGGCACAGCGGGATCAGCTCCGACGTTTTCTTGCCGGCCATGATGCCCGCGATGCGCGCCGCGCCGAGGCCGTCGCCCTTTTTGAGGTCGACGAGCGTTTCGGGCTGCATGCGCACCGTCGCCGCCGCGACCGCCGTGCGGGCCGTGACCGCCTTCTCTCCGACGTCCACCATCACGGCTTCGCCGTTTTCATTGAGATGTGTCAGCATCTTATTCCTCCAAGCCGTACCCGCCCATGCGGGTCAGACGTTCTTTACAGTCGTCCGAACGCAGCGCCGCGAGAAACGCGCGCACCATCGGATCGTCGGCGTATTCCGCAGAGATCAGGAAATCGTATTCCTCGTCACAGATCGGAATGAAATCCAGATCGTACATCTTCGCGGCGGAATAGATGCCGAGTCCCGCGTCCGCGTTGCCCGCCGCGATCAGTGCCGCGACCGCCGTGTGGGTATATTCCTCGTTCGTGTAGCCGTCGATCTCCTGCGCGCGCATGCCGTGTTTCGCAAGCAGATGATCGCACAGGATGCGCGTGCCTGCGCCGCGCTGGCGGTTGACGTACCGCACGCGCACGACGTCACGAAAATCCTTCACGTGCAGCGGGTTTCCCTTTGCGACCATCAGACCCTGCACACGGCGCACGCCTTTTTCGAGCACCGCGCCGCCGTTCGGGAAATATTTCTCTATGTAGCTGTCGTTGTAAAGACCGGTTTCGCCGTCCAGCAGATGGACGCCGCCCATGTGTGCAAGACCCGCGCGCACGGCGTAGATCGCCCCCATGCTGCCGACGTGCGTCGAACGCACGCGAAACGGCGCGCCGCTCTTTTGCAGCAGATCGGACACCTCGTCGATCAGCGGGTCGTGGCTGCCCGTCACGATCAGCGTGTTCGACGGATCGACGCCGTCCAGAAGGCGCACCTCGACTTCTTCCCCCGCTTCATAGCCCTCGCAGTTCTGCGGCACGGTCAGGATGCCGTCCGCCTTCGTAAAGCTCGTGATGACGCCCGCGCCGCGCGGCAGCGCAGACGCGAGGAGCCTCCCGCCGATCATGCCGAGCGTAACGCGGATGTACTCCGTATATTTGAGGGAGGACACGACCTTCTGCCCGAGTACGGCGGTACGCGTGCGCCTCGTTCTGTTCGAGTGTCCCGACGCCGCCGAAAGCACGTCGGCGACGATCTCGTCCATGACGACGATCGCCGAGACGGGATAGCCCGGCAGACCGATCACCGGTTTGCCGCAAGCCTCGCCCAGCACGGCGGGTTTGCCGGGCTTGATCGCCAGACCGTGCACGAGTACCGTCCCGAGCGACGCGATCACGTCGCTCGTGTAGTCGTCGCGTCCGGCGGAGGAGCCTGCCGAGATCAGCACGATATCGCACTCCGCCAAAGCCGTCTCCAGCGCGGAACGGATCAGGTCTTTTTTGTCAGGCGTGATGGGATACGTTTTGGCATCGGCGCCGCATTCGCGCAGCATGGCGGAAAAGACGGTCGAATTGAATTCGATGATCTCGCCTTTTTGCGGATCGTCCGTCGGCGGCACGATCTCGTCGCCGGTCGGGATGATGCCGACGAGCGGTTTTTTCAAAACGTCGACGCGCGTCACGCCGCCGGCAAGCAGCGCGCCGCAGAGCGCGGGCGTCAGCACGGTGCCGGACGGTGCGATCATGTCACCCATGCAGATGTCCTCACCCACCTGCCGCACGTTCTGCCACGGGTGCACGGCGGACAGGATCGTCAGTTTCCCGTCTCCCGCCTCGATCAGATCCTCGACCATGATGACCGCGTCGCAGCCGTCGGGGATCGGGTCGCCGGTATCGACCACGCTGTACCGCTCGCGCGTCAGCGTCAGGGGCGAATGCTCACTTGCGCCGAAGGTGTCCGACGCCTTGACGGCAACGCCGTCCATCGCGGAAGCGTTGTAGTGCGGGGAGCAGATCTTCGCGTACACAGCGTTCTGCAGCACGCGGCCGCAGGCGTCCGCAGACGCGACCGATTCCGTCTGTGCGCCGAAGCCGACTGCTTTCAGGTGATCGAAAAAGAGCCGCTTCGCTTCCTCCAGCGGCAGATTGTTCAGATAATTTCGTTTCATAGCTCGCAGATCTCCACGTTTGCGCCCTTCTCCAGTCCTTCCGTGTCGCGCGGGATGCGGATAAAGCCGTCCGCGCACGACAGCACGGAGATGACGCCGGATTTCGTATGCAGCGGAACTGCTTCGTTTCGTTCGTTGATGCGCACGCAGAGATATTCCTCTCTGCCGTGATTGGACGGTACGTTGGTCGAAAGAACGGCCGCTCGCAAAGGCTTGTCCGCAGGCGCTTGCAGGATCGTGCGCAGATACTCCGCGACGATCAGACGAAAAACGAAGTACGCCGCGAGCGGATGTCCGGGCAGACCGAACACGGGTTTCCCCTGCGCCGTGCCGAAGATGGTCGGCTTGCCGGGCTTCATGGCGATCCCGTGAAAAAACACCTCGCCCAGCTCGTCCAGAATGCCGACCGTCATATCGCGCGTCCCGGCCGAGGAACCGCCGGAAATGAGCACGGCATCCGCTTTCTCCAGGCAGTCCTTCAGCGCATCGGCGATCCTCTGACGCTCGTCCGCGACCGCACCGTAAAACAGCGCCTCACCGCCCGCGCGTTCGATCAGCGCAGACAGCAGATACCCGTTCACGTCCCGCACCTGTCCGGCGGCAGGGTCCTTCTGCACCAGCTCGTCGCCGGTCGAGATCACAGCGATCACGGGTCTGCGGAACACGGGCACTTCGTAAACGCCCAGCGCGGAAAGTACGCCGATCTGCGGCGCGCCGATCCGCGTCCCCGCCCGAAGCACGGTGCTGCCTGCGGCAATATCGTCGCCGCGGCGGGTGACGTTTTCGCCCGGAGCGACCGAACGATACACGAGACACAGTCCGTGATCGTTGTCGGTATGCTCGATCATGACCGCGGCGTCCGCACCCTGCGGGAGCATCCCGCCGGTGGAAATGGCCGCGCATTCGCCCGCATGCAGAGAAAACTGCGGCTCCTCCCCCATGGCGACCGAGCCGGCGACCGTCAACTGCGCCGGGATCGCGGCGCCGGCGCCGAACGTGTCCGCAGCGTGCACGGCATAACCGTCCACGGTCGTGCGGTCAAAAGCCGGCACGTCCTCCGCCGCCTGCAGGTCACAGGCGAGCGTGCGTCCGGACGCGCGCAGAATCGGCACTTTCTCCGTTTGCGTTCGCATTTCGCGCGTATGCCGCAGCACACAGGCGACCGCGTCCTCTTTGGACACCACGTGCAGCATGTCGTTCTTCACCCCCGCAGTTCAAGGATCGATTCCAATAAAAACAGTGTATCATAGTTTCGGAATACATGCAATAACCTGATAACTTTTTATTGCATTATAACAGATTCTATGGTACGATAAAATTGGTGATTTGGAATGAAATTTGGTATCGTTTGCGTCAGCGACCGATGCAGCCGCGGCGAATGCGAGGACAGGAGCGGACCGGCGATCGCGGAATGCGTCGCCGCACTCTCCGATGAAAACGCATACCGGCTCGTGCCGGACGACGAGGCGCGCATCCGCGAAGCGCTTACGGCTCTTTCGGACGACTTCGGCGCGGATGTCATCTTCACGACCGGCGGCACGGGTTTTTCCCCGCGCGACTTCACGCCGGAAGCGACGCGCGCCGTGATTGAAAAGGAAGCACCGGGCGTCGCCGAGGCGATCCGCGCAGAGAGCCTGAAAATCACGCCGCGCGCCATGCTCTCACGCGGCGTCAGCGGCATCCGCGGCCGGACGCTGATCGTCAATCTCCCCGGCAGTCCGAAGGCGGTCCGTGAATCGATCGCGGTCGTGCTGCCCGTGCTCGGTCACGCGGTCGAGCTGCTCGGCGGCGACACGCAGTCCTGCGGAGGAAATTACGGAAAATGAACGCAAAAGCGCAAACACAGGGCTTCGACCTGTCGGCAAAATGCGCCGCAGTCGTCGGATGCGGGGGTCTCGGCACGAACGTCGCCGTCCATCTCGCCGGC
>CADAGA010000210.1 GCA_902787275.1 Oscillospiraceae bacterium
ACGGAACGCTGTTTGTCAAAAACCGCCGGTTCTACACTGACCTGTCCGATACGCGCATCGCATGGCGCCTGACCTGTGACGGCGAAGCCGTAACGCAGGGCGAACTGCCTCCCCTGTCGATTTCGCCGCGCACGGAACAGGCGGTCGAATTCAATTTGCCGCAGCTTCCCGACGGCGAATGCTTCCTTACGCTGTTTATCCGCACTGCCGCGGAAACGGACTGGACGCCGGCAGACTTTGCGCTCGGCTTCTGTCAGATCAAGCTGACCGACGCAAAACCGGCTGATTATCCGAAGTCCGGCACGCCGACGGTGCGCAAAGACGGTCGTTTCCTGCTGATCGAGGCAAAGGACACGCAGTATCGCTTCGATATGGCATTCGGACGGATCGAACAGATACGGTACCGGAATAAACCGCTGCTCGCTTCACCCAGTCACATCGAACTCTGGAAAGCGCACGGCTACAACCAGATGGAGCGTGCCGATGAGCGTCGCAGCGCGTCGATGGAGCATGCTGCGCAGCAGACGTACGACTGCTCGATCAAAACGACCGACAGCGCGGTCGAAGCCGTCTGCAGGATCGCGCTCGGCGGTGCAAGCGTCGTGCCGGTGCTGCGCGGTGAGGTGCACTTCACCTTTACCGGCGACGGTGCGCTCACGGTGCGTCTGATCGCGGAAAAGCGCGCACTCGCGCCGATGCTGCCGCGTCTGGCGCTGGCGTTTACGATGCTGCCGGAGTTCGAGCAGATGACTTACTACGGCTGCGGTCCGCTCGAAGCGTACCCCGACCGCCACAAGGCGTGCTACGTCGATCAGTTCCGGACGCGCGTGACCGACAACTTCGTCCACTATATCCGCCCGTTCGAGAACGGCGCGCACTTCGATACGCGCCGGGGCGCTGTGCTGAACGATTCGGGAACCGGGCTCTCCTTCACGGGTCCAAAACCGTTCCTCTTTAACGCCACGCACTGCCCGCCGCATCTTTTGGAGGACACGCTGCACGACGACGAGCTCGAACCGATGCGGGAAACGTTCGTCTATCTCGACTGCGGCATGGATATCAATGGCAGCCGCGGCTATCTGGAAGAAAAAGAGCCGGAACGCAAATGGGACGACAGCCGCATCGATTTCACCGTCCGCATCGAACCGGTCGAGGAATAAAACGAAAAAGAACGGATCTGCTGCAGCAGACCCGTTTTTTTATCTCTTCTCCTTAACGGATAAAGTGTGTCGGCTCCCACGGCTCTCTTTGCGGGACGCCGTATTTTTCCTTGCCGAGCGCAATGGATTTCATCAGAAACGCCATGTTCCGCGCGAGCGTGCGCATGGTCTGCAGACCTTCCGCGTCCTGCGCCGCTTCGCCGGGCGTCCTGCCGTGGATATTGTTCCAGTACTGACTCGATGCGACCGGCATACCGGCAATCGTGAAGTATTTGTTCAATTCATCGAACGTCGCCGTCGTGCCGCCTCTGCGTGCGCAGACGACCGCAGCGCCGACCTTCATCGTCTTGCTGAAGCCCGTGCTGTAGAAAAGCCGGTCGAGACACGCGACGAGCGTCGCGTTGGCGGACGCGTAATAGACGGGACTCGCGACGACCAGTCCGTCCGCCTGCTCGAACAGGGGCGCGATCTCGTTGACGGCGTCGTCAAACACGCATTTGCCCGTCTTTGCGCACGTCCCGCACGCGATGCAGCCGCGGATCGCCTTGTTTCCGATTTGCACGATCTGCACGTCGATCCCTTCCGACGCGAACACTTTTTCCATTTCCGCAAGCGCGAGCGCCGTATTCCCGTTCGCGTGCGGACTGCCGTTGAGCATCAACACTTTCATTGCAGCACCTGCTTTCCGTTTTTACTCTATTATATTCGCACACGCTCCCGAAGTCAATGCGCCGACCGGCTTATTTCGCTTTTTTACTTGCAATCCCGCACCGGATATGGTATCATGCAGAAAACAGAATATACAGAAGATACGGTTTGAAAAGTTGTACGCTGAGTAGATGAAAAGGAAATCCGGTTCGAGTCCGGAGCAACCGCCATTCCTGTATTTGATCGAAAAACGCTGTTTGTGTGTTTTTCACGGTATTTCCCGTTTGGTCATAAGCCAGATCACCTGCCGTATCTTTTCGGAGTTTACACGATTTGGCGTGAAGAGTGCAGCCGAAAACAAGCGATGGAACTGCTGCGGCATCTGTGCTTTTCGTGCCGTTCCAGAGATCGTTTGTTTTTCCTGTGCTCTTTCCGATTGTTCGGAGAGAGCATTTCTGTTTCCATACATTGCACAGAAAGGATGACGCAAATGCGGAACGGTATCATTCAGGAGGAGTTTGTCTCGATCGTTGAGACTGTTTTGCGTTCCGACCCGGACGTACAGGATTATACGATCAAGGATAAGGGCGTCTGCGTTTCGATCTGCGCGTCGATGCGCAGAGAAAAGTGTACCGCGTTTCTGGACTTTGACGACCGCGGCGCGATCACGGGCCGGTTTTCCCATGCGCAGACCGACGCGAATGCGCAAAAGCCAAAAGAGATCGGCGCGCGTATTTCGGATGCCATGCGGGATACGCTCCGCGCGTAAAACGAAGAATACTATATCAGACAAATCATAAGGAAGTGTTCGTATGCAAAAGAAACTGTTCTGCCTGTTCCTGTCGCTCGTTCTGGCGCTGACGCTGTGTCCGGCTGCCGGAGCGAAAGGCACGGACGTCACGATCAGCGGACTGCACGGTGCGCAGGTTCTGCGCTGTGCGCTGTTCGTTCTGCGCGACGGTGCGCGCACGGGAGACGATCTGCTCTCGGGCGTGGCGCCTGACGCCGACGGCTATGAATTCGTTTACCGGATTCAGCTTGCCGCGGGCGATTACTGGCTCGAAGGCTATGACGAAAACGGCGACCGCAACGGCGGTATCTCTTTTACGGTCGACGCACATGCCGACAATACGTTCCGCATTCAGCGCATCTACGATCTGCACGCGAGCAACAGCGGCTGGGTCGAGGGAACGGATTATTCGGTCGACGTCACGGTAACGTCCGCAGACGGGATCGCACGAAAGACCGACTTCGGAAAAGCTGCGGATTACAACGGCACACGGCTTACGTCGTGTCTGTTCTTCGTCGGCGATACGGTGAACGCGACTTTTTCGCCGCTCGGCGACAAGGCGGCGGACTACCTGCCCGCAACCGTTTGCGACACGCCGAAGCTCAACCGCTCGATCACCGCGACGATTTATGAGGCGATGGATCTGTCTTTCTCGGCTCCGTCCGGTTCTGTGGTCAGTGCGGGCACGTTTTCAAACTACTACACATACACGTTTTTCGAGCCTACCGCAGCAACGGAAACGAACGACGGCGTGCGCACGACGTTCCGCATTCCGAAAATGCGCGCCGGCGGCACGAGCGGCACGAACTTCTTTTACCGCGTCCAGAATCCGGACGGCGTGACGTATTGGAACTACTTTGATCCGACGACGGTGAATAGCGATACGATCGCGATCACGGCGTCGCAGATCTATCTTGCGAACAAATCGGTCAACGCCAAAACCGTCGTGCACGATTACCGGTACAACACCTACGACAAGGCGGATATCTATCTGACCGGCAACAAGCAGGGATATATCCAGCTGAACACGGGCGATTCTTTCGAGTTGAACACGTTCCGCAACTGGATGGCGGTCGAAAGCATCTACAATGCCAAGGTCGCTCTGCCCGACACGCACTACACGGTCGTGGATATGAACGGCAATCCCAGCGACGTGCTGACAGTCACGCCGGGCAAAGACAACAGCTGTGCAGCGTCGATCCATGCGAACCGACCCGGCACCGCGATCGTTCTGATCACCTATGACGCGATGGTTTCCGACTGCGCGTACGTCAACGGCAAAGCTGCTCAGAGATGCCTGTTCTCCGCGATATGGCCGGAAAACAACAAACATGTGGCTCGGCGGCGAAGGTGAAGGTTACGAGTACGACGCGGAGCTTGACCCGCTGTTCTACGTCGGCACGGAAGGCGCCGAATACACCTTCACGCCGGAATCCGGCTGTACCGTCACGGTCAACCGCAGCGTCGTCACCGATTCCATGACGTTCAAAGGTTTTACTTCGGACGGCGTGACGCAGAACGCCGACGGCAGCGTGACCATCAGCGAACTGACGACGGGCAGGCATATCGTCCGGATCGAGAAGAACGGTCTGGCGACGTATCAGGTGCTGACCGCAAAAGAAACGGCATACACGATCGACGAAGGCACGTACCGTGCAGGCGACGAAGTGACGATCCGGTTCTCGGGACTTGTCAATCCGGTCGAAAAAATGTCCGGCATCTATAACGGCAGCGCCGTGATTCGTTACGTCGGTTCGGACGGTACCGCATTCACCTCAGACCCCGGCGGCGCATTCGGCGTATACGATTTCAGCGGCAATCCCGAACGCCAGCAGTTAACCGTCACGATCCCGTCCTACTTCGACGGAAGCGTCTATACCCTTTCCGGCGGCGCGATAGCCATGCGCCTGTTCGGAAGCGCGCCCGGCGGTCACCGCGGCGTGACGTACCGCAAGGGTATGGACCCCGGATTCAACGCGCCCAGCTCCGGCGCGCTGCAGGGCACTCTGCCGGATATCGAGATCCCCCTCGAGAAAACGGACTACCTGACGGCAACACTCAAGCTGACAGACGAGAAAGGCAAGCCAATCAGCCTCGACGGTCTCACGATCGCGATCCTTGACGCAGACGGCAACGAAACGCCCGTCCGCCCGGACGGCACCTTCCTGTGCGCAGCCGGCGAATACACGTACACGATCACGGGTGACGGAGTCGAGGACGCAGAAGGCTCGTTTACCGTCACAGACGGCGAAGAAGTCGTGCTGGTGCTGACGCGAACGGCCGTCCCCTCCGGATTTATGCAGATGCTCGAAAAGATTGGCACGTTCTTTGAAAAAGTATGGAAAGCGATATCGCTGCCGTTCCGCCTGCTGGTTGAATGGATCCGCAAGCTCGTTAAGCACTGATTGTTTTCTTTTCCGATCTCCGGACCGGGCGGCCTGACGGTCGTCCGGTCTTTTTTTCAAAAAAGGGTTGATAAGTCTGCGTCAGATTATTATAATAAACGCGGAGAATTACAGAATATCAATCCTGCGGAAGGGGTTCTGATGATGACACTGAAGGAACTGCAGATCGGTAAATCTGCCGTTATCTGCACCGTCGGCGGAGAGGGCGCCCTGCGGCAGCATTTTCTGGATATGGGCATCCTGCCCGGAACGGAAACATCTGTCGTAAAGCTCGCGCCGATGGGCGATCCGATGGAGATCCGCATCCACGGATATGAGCTGACGCTGCGTCTGGACGACGCCGCCAGGATCGGCGTGGAACCGATCCCTGAAAAGACGGCTTCGGAACAGGCGAGAACGAAGCACGCCAAAAACGCCCATCCCGGTCTCGGCGAGGGCGGCAAATTCCATCCAAAGGGCAGCGGCGATCCCCTGCCGGACGGCACGATGCTGACGTTTGCACTCGTCGGCAATCAGAACAGCGGCAAAACGACGCTGTTTAATCAGCTGACCGGCGCACACCAGCACGTCGGCAACTTTCCCGGCGTCACGGTCGACCGCAAGGACGGCGCCATTCTCGGCCACGATGATACGTCCATCACCGATCTGCCCGGGATTTACTCCATGTCGCCGTATTCGAGCGAGGAGCTCGTGTCGCGCGATTTTGTCCTGCGTGAAAAGCCGAAAGCAATCATCAATATCGTCGATGCGACCAACATTGGGCGCAATCTCTATCTGACGATGCAGCTTCTGGAGATGGACATTCCCGTCGTGGTCGCACTGAATATGATGGACGAGATGACCGGCAACGGCGGCGTGGTGGACGTCAACCTCATGGAATCCATGCTCGGCGTCCCGGTCGTGCCGATCTCCGCCGCAAAGCGTCAGGGCATCGATGAACTGATCGACCACGCGATCCATATCGCGCACTTCCGGGAAAAGCCGCTTCGTCAGGATTTCTGCGACGCCGATACGCACGGCGGCGCGGTACACCGCTGTCTGCATGCCGTGATCCATCTGATCGAAGATCACGCAGTGGAGGCGGGACTGCCGGTGCGCTTTGCAGCAAGCAAAGTGATCGAGGGCGACGCGCTGATCCTGGAGCAGCTGCAGCTAGACGAGAACGAGCTGGAAATGCTGGAACACATCACGCTGCAGATGGAAAAAGAACGCGGTCTCGACCGAAGCGCAGCCATGGCCGATATGCGCTTTTCCTATATCATGAAAGTCTGCGACGCCTGCGTCGTCAAGCCGCAGAAAAACCGCGAACATCTGCGCAGCCAGAAGATCGACCGTCTGCTGACCGGCAAATATACCGCGATCCCGATCTTCATCGCCGTCATGGGACTCGTCTTTTTCCTGACGTTCAACGTGATCGGCGGCACGCTGCAGGAATGGCTCGCGCTCGGAATAGACAAACTAAAAGAGGTTACGGACGCCGCACTGTCTGCGGCGAACGTCAATCCCGCGATCCACGGGCTGATCGTCGACGGCATATTTGAAGGCGTCGGCAGCGTGCTCAGCTTTCTTCCGATCATCGTGACGATGTTTTTCTTCCTGTCGCTTCTGGAGGACAGCGGCTATATCGCGCGCGTCGCATTCGTGATGGACAAGCTCCTGCGCAAGTTCGGACTGTCCGGGCGCAGCATCGTGCCGATGCTCATCGGCTTCGGATGCACCGTGCCCGCAGTGATGGCGTCGCGAACGCTGCCGAGCACACGCGACCGCAAAATGACGATCCTGCTGACGCCGTTCATGAGCTGTACGGCGAAGCTGCCGATCTACGCTTTTTTCGTCGACGCTTTTTTCCCGCGGTACAAAGCGGCGATCATGATCGGTATTTATCTTCTGGGCATCGTGACGGGTATACTCATTGCGCTGCTGTATAAAAAGACGCTGTTCCGCGGCGAGGCCGTTCCGTTCGTGATGGAGCTGCCGAACTATCGCCTTCCGAGTCCGCGCAGCGTCGCGCAGCTTCTGTGGGAAAAAGCGAAGGACTTCC
>CADAGA010000211.1 GCA_902787275.1 Oscillospiraceae bacterium
TTTTTTTTTTTTTTTCTATCGTCGAGCATCTCGACGTGCATCTGCTTGCCGCTGACTTTTTCGACGGCGCTCTGGATCGCACCGGAATACAGCGGCATCGAAAGAAATTGTCCGACTGCGGCGTTGTTCGATTTGATCCGCAGCGTATTGCCGGATACGTAAGCAGACGACCCGACCAGCAGACCGGAGATCGGCTTGCACGTTTCCTTGAGGATCAGCATCGCTTCCGGCCAGAGTCTGAAGAGAGATGAAGACGGCTGCTGCGGTTCCGGTTCTGCTGCTTCAATCGCGGCCGGCGCTTCTTCGGGTTCGATCGGTTCCGGTTCCGCAGCGGGTTCCGGATCGATCGGCTCCGATGTTTTGTGCACGGAAACGACGCCGGAGGCAATTTTACGTTCCAGTTCGGCGACACGCCGCAGGATCGCTTCCGGATCGGTCGACAGCGACGGCGTGCACAGACGCAGAACAGCGAGTTCCGTTTCGATCTTGCTGTCAAGACCGCGTTTGAGATTGGCGGTCGTATCGCCCAGAACGTTCAGCACGTGCAGGATCGTTTCGAGCGTGAACGCACCGCACTGTTTTTTATAGGATTCCAGATCTTCTTTGGAGCAGATGATCAGATTCTGCGGATCGCGCACGACCTTTGTTACCATCAGATTGCGGAAATGCTCGGTCAGCTCCACGCAAAGGCGCTCCATATTGCACGACGCGGTATGCAGATCGCCGATGAGCCGCAAAGCGTCGGCGGCATTGTTTGCAGAAATACAGTCCGCCATCTGAAACAGATATTCTTTTCCGGCAATTCCGGCACAGGCGCTGACAACGTCCGGTGTGATCGTTTCACCCTTTGCGCTGCAGCGATCCAGCAAAGAGAGCGCGTCACGCAGAGCGCCGTCGGCATAACGCGCGATCATCACGGCCGCTTCGTCCGTCAGGTCGATGCTCTCCTGTGACGCGACGTATTGCAGGCGTTCGGCGATGCTTTCGGGCGCGATGTGGTGAAAATCAAACCGCTGACAGCGGGACAGGATCGTGGGCGGGAGCTTGTGCACTTCCGTCGTGGCGAGGATGAACAGCACGTAGGACGGCGGTTCCTCCAGTATTTTCAGCAGCGCATTGAATGCGCCGATGGATAGCATATGCACCTCGTCGATGATATAGACGCGGTATTTCGCACGCACGGGCGTGAAGTTGGCTTCCTCGCGCAGATCGCGGATATTGTCGACGCCGTTGTTGCTGGCGGCGTCGATCTCGATCACGTCCAGCACGGAGCCGTCGTCGATGCCGCGGCAGATCTCGCATTCGCAGCAGGGATTGCCGTTCACGGGATGCAGACAGTTGACCGCCTTGGCGAGGATCTTCGCGCAGGTCGTTTTGCCCGTTCCGCGCGAACCGGTGAACAGATACGCGTGCGACAGCTTGCCCGTTTCGACCTCGTGCATGAGCGTTTCGGTCACGTGCGGCTGGCCGGAAACGTCGCTGAAAACGGCGGGACGCCATTTTCTGTACAGCGCGCGATACATCCGTTCACTTCCTTTCGGTAAAAAAAAGAAACAGAAACGCTCTTTCTCTCGGTCATATGGCGGTAGGCGGACTGTGGCGCACGGTGCAAACCGCTTAATGCTGCTCGGTTCCCCGCCTGACATGGTTCGCAGCGCCCCGTCGCACAGGACCCACACGCCACATGACCCAAATAAAGCTTCGTTCTGTTTCCGAAACTATATCAGTTTCAAGTTATTATACAATATTTTTTACAGAAATGCAAGTGTTTTTTCCGATATAAAAGAAGAGTCCGGGGTCACCGGACTCTCGGGAAAAGGAAATGGTTATTTCATGCCCTTTTCGTACGCCTCGATCATCTTCTTGACCATCTGACCGCCGACGGAACCCGCTTCCTTGGAGGTCAGGTTGCCGTTGTAGCCCTGCTTGAGATTCACGCCGACTTCGTTCGCCGCTTCCATCTTGAAGCGATCCAGCGCCTCTCTTGCCTCGGGGACGACGTTGTTGTTGCCGCTCTTTGCCATTTCGTTTCACTCCTTTGCGCGTCAATTGCGTTTGCACGGTTATTGTGTGCGACAAGCGCAAAAATACAAGTGAAAATTTCTGGCAGACGTTCATTGGTCAATTCATGTTTTTTCAATGAAGAGTGTCCATAAGAATCGCACGGGTACGGCGGCTGCTGTACCCGTGCGTTATGGTGCATGTTCTTATTCCGTGACGATCTCAAGCTTCGTCATCTTCCGGATGCTGCCGGTGCCGCTCGCGTTCGCGCGGATGGAATCACCCTTGTTCAGGATGACGGCCAGCTCGCTTTCCGCGGCGCTGACCGCGTAGTACGCGCCGTCGCCTTCGAGCCGCAGATAATACGTGGTGTTGCCGTCAATAACCGCCGAGCGGATCTCCGTCACGACGCCGGTCACCGCGCTGCTGTCTGCGGGAGGCGTATCGGTTTCCGTACCGGACGCCGGTTCGTTTTCATCGGGAACGTTGATGTTTTCCACGCTCGAGTCGACCTTGACGTTCGCGGCCTTCAGCGCGTCCAGATAGTTGTCCAGACAGGCGGAGACGCTGGTGCCTCTGACCTTGATCTGGTCGACCTGCGCGACGTTGACCATCGAGTACTGCTGTACGGTCTCGTTGTTGTCCTTGAGCGAGATGAAGTAAGTCGGCTCACCGCCGATGTTGAGCAGCAGCGGGAACGTCGCCGCGTAGCCTTCCGCCTGCGCGAGACCCTTTGCGGATTCCTGACCCTGGTTTTCCGTGCCGCCCTGGATATTGCGGTAATAGCGCGCTTCCTTGGTGCGCTGGTTGATGAGCACGAAACCGACGATGGAGCTGTCGGAGGTCATGGAGGTCACGCCGGTGTACAGCCAAACGTCGTCCTCAAGCGCGATATAGTTGCTGCCGTCGGTCGACTTGATGCAGTCGTCCTGGCCGAGGATGGAGTTCCAGAAGCCCTTGCGGTACGAGCCGTAATAGTTGAACTGCTCCAGGATCAGATCGTCCGCATACACGCGGTCGATCCAGCGCAGAGACGCTTTGGTCTTTACGTCGTCAATGGTGTAATAGTTGCAGTCGCCGCTGACAGCGTCCACGAGTACGATGCCGACGACGTCGCGTCCGCCCAAAAGACCGATGGTTTTCTGGATGTGCGGCACGATCCAGTACGGCTTCTTCGCTTCATCGATCTCAAAGGAAGGATCGTCGAAGATATACGTCGGGTAACGGAAGCGCACGACGCGCTTGAGATTGCGGCCGAAGTGATCGGCCAGCGAGTAGCGGATCGTCGGATCGACAGCCTCGAACTGCTGCTCGACGTTTGCGGTGTCGATGATGCTGTAGCCGGGGATGCCGTCCTTGACGTTGGTCACCCACTTGATGACGTTGGCATACTGCAGCATCGCCAGACGGACGGGCCGACCCTCGTAGTTGATCTGCGGATAGTTGGAGGAGGCGGCCGTGCCGGTGTAGACCTTGAACTGCGACTGCAGCCCGAGCTTAGCCAGATCGCCCAGCGATTTCTCCGCGACCTTGGCGGAGGAACCCTCGTCCAGCTTGGGGATCGTTTCAAAATCCGGTTCTTCAATGTCCGTGCTGAATACGCGGTCCGCCTGCACGGTCATGAGCGCGCTGTAGCTTTTGGCGCGGAAGAACTGGCTGCCCACAAGATACCCGACGCCGACGACCAGTGCGAGCACGGCAATCAGGATGCCGGGGACGATGGATTTTTTCTTGACGTAGGGCACGTATTCCGAATGACGGAACGCACCGGTCAGCAGAATGAGAAAGCCGACGAACGCCGCGATGACGATGGCGATGAAATAGTAAAACTCGATTGCCTTCGGATTCAGCGGAGGCAGCATGAAGTAATACACGATCGCGCCGGTCAGCAGAGCGAACACGACGGACAGGACAA
>CADAGA010000212.1 GCA_902787275.1 Oscillospiraceae bacterium
CGGTGTTCTCGACCAGTGCGATCATTCTCATGCGTGTTCTCCTATTTGCGCGGCTTGATCTTCTGCCGCAGCGATTCCAGCCGGTTCAGCGCGTCGAACAGCGTATCGTCCCGCTTGGCAAAGTGCAGCCGGATCAGGTGATTGACCGGTTCGCGGAAAAAGCTCGAACCGGGCACCGCGCCCACGCCGACGTCCCGCGCCAGCACCTCGCAGAATTCCAGATCGTCCGCGTAGCCGAATTCCGAAACGTCCAGCAGCACATAGTACGCACCCTGCGGATCGGTATGCGCGATGCGCAGATCGTCAAGTCCGCGCAGGAACAGATCACGCTTGGCGGTGTAGACCGCGGCAAGCTCCCTGTAGTAGTCGTCTCCGAAGCGCAGTCCTGTCACGGCGGCCTCCTGCAGCGGCGCGGCGGCGCCGACCGTCAGGAAATCGTGCACCTTTTTGGCGTTTTCGATGATCGCGGGCGACGCGATGATATAGCCGAGCCGCCAGCCGGTGATGGAATACGTCTTGGACAGGGACGAGCAGGAGATCGTCCGCTCCCACATGCCCGGCAGCGACGCGAAATAGGTATGCTTGTGCGGCGCGTAGACGATGTGCTCGTAGACCTCGTCCGTGATGACGAACGTGTCGTACCGCTCGGCGAGCGTCGCGATGAAACGCAGTTCATCCTCGGTAAACACCTTGCCGCACGGGTTCGACGGATTGCACAGGATCAGCGCCTTCGGGTTCTGACGGAACGCGTTTTCCAGCTCGTCCGCGTCGAAATTGAATGCCGGTGGGTGGAGCGGCACGTAGATCGGCTCGGCGCCGGAAAGGATCGCGTCCGCACCGTAGTTTTCGTAAAACGGGGAGAATACGATCACCTTGTCGCCGGGATCAACGGCGGTCATCATCGCCGCCATCATTGCCTCGGTGCTGCCGCACGTCACGACGATCTCGCGGTTCGGGTCGATCGGCCGAGCCATGAAGCGCGACTGCTTTTCGGCGAGCGCTTCGCGGAAATTCTGTGCGCCCCAGGTGATGGAGTACTGGTGAAAGTCCTCGTGCGACACGGCAGCGAGCCGGTCGAGCAGCGCCTTCGGCGGGTCGAAATCGGGGAACCCCTGCGAAAGATTGACGGCGCCGTACTGCATGGAAATGCGCGTCATCCGGCGGATGACGGAATCGGTGAAGGTTTCTGTTCTGGACGATAAATTCGGCATATCAGCCCTCCATGGTCGTATTGTTCGGATCGAACGTCACCCAGACGAACGGTCGCACGGCCTGCCGCTTGCTGTGCACGCGATAGCCGCAGTAATTGATGCGCCCGTCCAGCAGCACGCGCGTTGCCGTGGACGCGTCGAATCCGGGCGAGCGCAGCCACCAGATGCAAGCGCCGCTGGTCTTGTCGACGATCGCGCCGCGCGAAGCGGCGTACGGCGTCGCGATGCAGAGTCTGTCCTCCTCGGCGGGGAGGTACTTGACGGTCTGTGCGATGTTCGGAAGAAACAGCCGTTCTGTCGTGACGGCGCCCGGGTCGGTGTCAAAGAAAGGGTTCGTATCGGTTTTTTGCTCGCTTGTGAGCAGCATAGCACGCTCCGCACCGTTGAACGCGGAATAATACAGCGTGCTGTTGAGCCATGACAGGATGGAGCTTTGATCCCACGTGACGAATGCCTCCGCCGTGTTGAAGCAGATACAGTCGAGACCGTACCGGCACATCAGAAGCGAACGGTCCCCGCGCTTGTCGAGCACGATCCATTCGATGGGTTCCGGCCCGTTTTCCTCGTGATCGTCCTGTTCGTAGACGCCGAGAAACACGCTGTCGCCCACCTCTGCCGCACGGATCGCGGGTGCGAGCATACGCTCGGCCTGCTGTCGGTACTGTGCGGGAAGCCGGAACAAGATCAGATAGACGATCGCCGACGTTCCGGCAGCGACGAACAGAACCAGGAGCAGCACTCCGAGACGTCGCCTGTGCGCGGCAGGGGAACGTGCCTGCGGATCGCCCGCGGGGATACTGTTTGACGTTTCGGCTTTCGTGCGCACGTCACTCACCCTCTTCGATTCGTTACAAATAGTATATAGGATGCCGGATGGAAATGCAAGCACGTTCTTGCAGGGGAATGGCGGGCGGCAGACGATTCTTTGTACGCGTTCGATCCTGCGCCGTGTATGATTCTGTGCATACCATAAAATACCAGAAAAGGTAAAAATTATAAAATTTTTTCACAAAAATAATTGACAAAATTTACCAACTATGGTAATATTGTGCTGCAATTTAAAGACAGGAGGAATCCAAATGCATAAAAAGTTCAAGATCGTTCTGACCGACGACGGTACGGAATTCACCGGCAGCTGCACGTCCGCGCTGCGCGGCGCGGGGTTTGAGGTGACCGTAGCGCCGAAGGATGGTATGGAAACGCTCAATCTCGTGGAGAAGTCCGATCCGGACGTTCTGGTCATGGACAGCTTTCTGTCCCGCACCGACGCGCTCGGCGTGCTGGAGGGCATCCGCAAGCGCGGGCTGCGCAAGCCGGTGACGATGATCCTTTCTGCCGTCAACAATCCGAATCTCGAAAAGGAGATGGTGCGCGCCGGCGCGGACTATTATCTGCTCAAGCCCGTGGACGTTTCCGTGCTGACCGAGCGCATCACGCAGTTGACCGGCTGGTTCCGCGGTGCGCGGGCGCAGGAGGAGTTCAGCGACGACAACATGCTCATCCTCGTTTCCGATATCATGCACCAGCTCGGCGTTCCGGCGCATATCAAAGGGTACCAGTATCTGCGCGAGGCGATCATGCTGACCATTCATGACAGCGACATGATGAGCTCGGTGACGAAGGTGCTGTATCCGACCGTCGCACGCAAGTTCAAGACGACGCCGTCCCGCGTCGAACGCGCCATCCGTCACGCGATCGAGGTGGCGTGGGACAGGGGAGACGTGGACGTGCTGTCCGGCTACTTCGGCTACACGATCCAGACGTCCCGCGGCAAGCCGACCAATTCGGAGTTTATCGCCATGATCAGCGACAAGCTGCGCCTGCGCATGAAGGCGTCCTGACAATCGGATAGAGTGTGCACAGACCTTGTTCGGCATTTTGCTGAACAAGGTCTGCGTTTTATGAACTGCTTTTTTCCGTAAAGGACGTTTCGCTTCTTGCCATGCGCACGGTTTTGTGCTACACTGTGCGAAAAGGAGTGATACCATGCGATTTCTGGCTGTGACCGATCTGCATTATACCGATCTGCACGACGGCGTCGACGGCAGACAGCACGACCTGTCTCTCGAAAAGCTCAAACAGGCTGTGAAAGACGCCGCGGACTGCGACTTTATCATGAATCTCGGCGACACGGCGGACGGCTTCGCGGGCCACCGCCCGCAGACGGAGCTGCTTTTGGAAGTACGCGACGTGCTGCGCGCGACAGGTCTGCCGGTCTATTCCATCATCGGCAACCACGACACGAGCATGAAAAAAGAGGACTTTTATCCTTATCTCGACATGCCCGACCGTTATTACGCGTTCGACTGCGGCGGCTATCGGTGTCTGGTGCTGGACGCGTGTCTCAACGACGTGCGCGAGCCGCTGCCGAAAGCGGAGATCCAATGGGACGACTGCTGGATCGATCCCGCACAGATCGCGTGGCTGCGCCGCGAGCTGGAGCAGGCGGCGGATGACGTGCTGATCTTTACGCACGTGCCGTTTATGCTGGAGGAAAAGGAGATCGAAAACCCGCACCTCATCCGCAACCGCGACGAGGTCATGCAGCTCCTCTCCGGAAGCGGAAAAGTCCGCGCCGTGTTTTCCGGCCATTACCACGACGGCTGCTTCGGCATGTACGGCGGCATCCCGTATA
>CADAGA010000213.1:0-3834 GCA_902787275.1 Oscillospiraceae bacterium
TTTCCGCAATTTTTGTTTTTAATTAAATAGGTTATTGCAAACAAGGGCAAAGTATGTTAAAATATAGTGCTGTATAAAAATCCATAATATTGAATACAGAGGTGTGCGAATGATGTATGATGTAGCAATTGTCGGCTGCGGCGTGATCGGCTCCTCCATCGCTTACCGTCTTTCCAAATTCGATCTGAAGACGGTCGTTCTCGAAAAAGAAAACGACGTTGCGATGGGCTGCACGAGAGCAAACAGCGCGATCATTCACGCCGGATACGATCCCGCAGAGGGAACGCTGATGGCGAAGCTGAACGTGCGCAGTGTGGATCTGACAAAGGATCTGTGCAAAAAGCTCGACGTCCCCTATGCGCAGATCGGTTCGCTTGTGCTGGCATTCAGCGATGAGGAATCCGCGCACGTACAGCGGCTGTATGATCGCGGCGTTGCAAACGGCGTTCCGGATCTGAAGATCCTGTCCGCTGAGGAAGTCAAGGCAATCGAGCCCAACGTCGCCGATAACGTGACCTGTGCACTCTACGCACCCACCGCAGCCGTTGTCAATCCGTGGGAATACGCGCTGGCACTCGCCGAAACGGCCGTCACGAACGGCGTTGAGCTGCGTCTTGAGGCGGAGGTGAAAGCCATCGCCAGGACGGACGCCGGCTACGCGATCACCGCGGGAGACGACACGATTGAAACAAAGTATATCATCAACGCCGCCGGTACCGAAGCGGCACTTGTCCACGATATGGCACTGCCGCATTCCTTTGAGATCCTGCCGAGCAAGGGCGCGTATTATCTGCTGGACAAGAGCGAAGGCACACGCACCAAGCACGTTGCCTTCCAGTGTCCGACCAAAGTCGGCAAAGGCGTTCTCGTCTCGCCGACCGTTCACGGCAATCTGATCGTCGGCCCGAATGCCGTCGACTGCGCCGCAGGAGACACTTCCGCCTCTTCGGACGATCTCGCATTCGTGCGCAAGATGGCAACGAAGAGCATTCCCTCGATCGACTTCCGCCAGAATATCCGCAACTTCGCGGGCGTTCGTCCCAACAGCACGAACGACGATTTCATCATTGAGGCGCACGACAGCTTCTTTGACGTCGCCGGCATCAAGTCTCCCGGACTTGCTTCTGCCGCGGCGATCGCGGAATACGTCGAACAGATGATGGCGGATAACGGCGTCCGTCTCACGGGAAAACCGGAATACACCGACACGCGCGTCCAGCCGCGTTTCAAGGAAATGAGTCATGAGGAGCGCGCCGAGATCGTCAAAAAAGATCCGAAATTCGGCCGCGTGATCTGCCGCTGCGAAACGATCACCGAGGGCGAGATCATCGACTCGATCCACCGCCCGATCGTGCCGCGCACCGTCGATGCGATCAAGCGCCGCTGCTGCGCCGGTATGGGCAGATGTCAGGGCGGCTTCTGCGGCCCGCGTGTGGTCGAGATCCTTGCCCGCGAGCTGGGCGTTTCCCGCCAGGATATCGACAAGGACAAGACCGGCAGCTACATCGTCAGAGAGAGGGAGGATTAAGCCATGTACGATCTTGCAGTCATCGGCGGCGGCCCCGCAGGTCTTGCCGCGGCATATAGCGCATATGAAAAAGGTCTGCGCAACATCATTGTTTTAGAGCGCGACAAAGAACTCGGCGGTATTCTCAACCAGTGCATACACAACGGATTCGGTCTGCACCGCTTCAAGGAAGAGCTCTCCGGCCCCGAATATGCACACCGTTATATCGAGATGGTGCAGGACACTTCCGTCGAGGTCAAGCTCGATACCATGGTCATCGAGATCACGCCAGACAAGAAGATCTTCATCGACAGTCCTTCCGGCTATGAATGCATCGAAGCGAAATCCATCGTGCTGTCCATGGGCTGTCGTGAACGTACGCGCGGCGCGATCTCCATTCCCGGAACGCGTCCTTCAGGCGTGTTTACCGCAGGTGCGGCGCAGCGTTATCTCAATATGGAAGGTCTCATGGCCGGCAAGCGCGTCGTTATCCTCGGCTCCGGCGATATCGGTCTCATCATGGCGCGCCGTATGACGCTCGAGGGCGCGAAGGTGCTCGCTTGTGTCGAAGTCATGCCGTACTCCGGCGGACTTACCAGAAACATCGTCCAGTGTCTGAACGACTTCGATATCCCGCTGTATCTCTCACACACCGTGACAGAAATCCGCGGCGACAAGCGTCTTGAAGGTCTGACGGTCATGGAAGTTGACGAAAATCGCCGTCCGATCCCCGGCACAGAGATGGAATTCGATTGCGACACGCTGCTTCTGAGCGTGGGTCTGATCCCCGAAAACGAGCTGACGCGCGGCGCGGGCATCGAGATGGATCCCCGCACCAACGGTGCTTACGTATTTGAGAATATGGAGACTTCGATCGAAGGCGTGTTCGCCTGCGGCAACGTGGTGCACGTGCATGACCTGGTCGACTTCGTATCCGCAGAAAGTGCGCGCGCCGGCGAAGCTGCCGCGGATTACGTGCTGAACGGTCCGGTCAAGGGCGACTACATCCGCGTGCAGAACGGCGACGCGGTCGGCTATACCGTACCGCAGAAGATCCACCGGGACACTGCCGCAGACAAAATCGACGTGTTCTTCCGCGTACGCAGCGTATTCGGAAAGAGCCAGATCGTCATTTCCTCCGGCGACACCGAGATCCAGGTGTTCAAGCGTCCGTACATGGCGCCGGGCGAAATGGAACACATCGTGATCTCTGCCGATAAACTCAAGGGCTTCGATACTGTGACGGTATCTGCAAAGGAGGCGTAAGCGATATGACTGAACTGACCTGTATATGCTGCCCGATGGGCTGCAGACTGACCGTGGACGAAGACAATGACTACGCCGTGACCGGCAACACCTGCAAGCGCGGCGCGGTTTACGGCCGGAACGAACTAATGAACCCCACGCGCGTGCTGACCACGACCGTCGCCATCGACGGCGCGGCGCACGGCCGCATGCCGGTCCGTACCGAAGATGCGATCCCGAAGGGCAAGCTGTTCGATGCGATCGAGGAACTGAAGAAAGTCCACCTCACTTCCCCTGTTCATTGCGGCGACGTAGTGCTTGAAAACCTGCTCGGCACGGGCGTCAACGTGATCGCTTCCAGAGATCTTTAAACCTGAAAATGCATTTGCCGTATCCGGAAACACCCGGATGCGGCATTTATTTTTACTAAAATATTCTGATATTCCTGCATTATTTTTAGATAAATTGTTGAAATGAAATTGTTGTTATGGTATTATAATAGTATTAAACTTTAAAGGAGATCGTATGGAAAAATATCTTATCAATCCGAACCAGAAGATCAGTCATATCAGCAAGGATATCTACGGACACTTCAGCGAGCATCTCGGCAGATGCATCTACGAAGGCTTGTTTGTCGGCAAGGATTCTGATATTCCGAACGTAAACGGCATGCGTACGGACGTTGTGGAGGCTTTGCGCGAAATGGGGATCCCCGTGCTTCGCTGGCCGGGCGGATGCTTCGCGGATGAATACCACTGGAAAGACGGCGTCGGTCCGCTGGAGAACCGCAAAAAGATCCTGAATACCCACTGGGGACGCGTTGTGGAGGATAACAGCTTCGGCACGCACGAATTCTTCGAGCTGTGCCGTCAGCTCGGATGCGACGCCTACGTCAACGGCAATGTCGGTTCCGGCACCGTACAGGAAATGAACGAGTGGGTCGAATACATGACGTTTGACGGCACTTCGCCGATGGCAGAGCTGCGCCGGCAGAACGGGCGTGAAAAGCCCTGGATCGTGCGCTATTTCGGCGTCGGCAACGAGAACTGGGGCTGCGGCGGCAATATGGACCCGGAATACTA
>CADAGA010000213.1:3895-7739 GCA_902787275.1 Oscillospiraceae bacterium
TCTACCGTATCGCCTGCGGACCGAACGAAGAGGACTATCACTGGACAGATAAGGTAATGGAAAAGGTCAAGCACAGAGCAAACGGCCTTTCGCTGCACTACTATACCGACATCTGGGACAGCGAAACGCGCTCCAAAAAAAGCGCTTCGGAATTCACGCCGCAGCAGTACGAGCAGACGCTTGCGCAGGCTTACCGTATCGACGACATCGTCACGCGCCATATTGAGGTGATGAACCGACACGACTGCGAAAAGAGAGTCGATCTGATCGTGGACGAATGGGGCACCTGGTACGAAGTCGAGCCCGGCACAAATCCCGGATTCCTGTATCAGCAGAACACAATGCGCGACGCGATGGTCGCCGCGCTTACACTCAACATATTCAACAAGCACAGCGACCGCATCCGCATGGCAAACATCGCGCAGACCGTCAACGTGCTGCAGGCAGTCGTGCTGACGGACGGCGAGCGGATGCTGCTGACGCCGACTTACCACGTTTTCCGCATGTTCAAGGAGCATCAGAACAACACGCTGCTCGGCTCTTACATCACCACGCCCGTGCAAGACGTGCCGTGCGCCAAGAGTCCGTCCGACCGCAAGTCTCGTCCCCTGCCGCAGCTGATCGAATCCGCGTCGATCGACGAGAACGGCACGATCTGGGCGACGGTCGTCAACACTTCCTGTGAAAAGCCCGCGCAGATCAAATGCCAGATCGCGGACACAGCCGTGCAGAGCGTGAAAGCGCAGATCCTGACCGGCGAAATCACACAGCACAATACGTTCGACGCGCCGCAAAACGTTAAAACGACCGACTTTGCCGACTATACCGTCACTGCCGACGGATTCACCGCGGAGCTGCCGCCCTGCAGCGTCGTGCGCTTCGAGATCCGATGAAAAGCGAACGTATTTGCCGCCGCTGCCTTCTGTTTGAGAGCGGACGCACGGACGTTCTGGAGGAGATTCGACGTCACATCGAAAAGATCCCGTCATCCGACCGGATCGACGATAGCGTTTATCAGGACCGTTTGACGACCTGCAGCACCTGCGATCAGCTCGCCGACGGCACCTGCCTTCGATGCGGCTGCTATCCGGAATTCCGCGCGGCATTCCGAAAACAGACCTGTCCCGCAAAAGAATGGTAAACTGTGAGGAGGATCCCCATGGCAAAAGGGCTTTCGGGAAAAGTGAAAGCGCTGTTCACGGAAATCAAGACCCACTGGAAAACCCCTGCGGAAGGGAAATACGTTCCGTATCGGGAGTATAAAGATATTCTGATCGCGGTCGGCAGCAACTACACCGCCGCAAAAACGCTGGAATACATCTTCTTCGGCGCATCGTGCTATTTGATGATGTATCACTATAAGCTGCCGTATCTGACGTTCTCGGTCATCAACATCATCAACATGCCGCTTGGCTATATCTGGACGCTGATTGCATGGCTGATCGCAGATAATCTCGGCTTCCTTCCGAAAAAGACCGAGAGAAAATTTTATCTGCTGTACATGTCGCTCATCGCGATAGGTCTTGCACTCATCATCGGCGACGTCTCCGCGCTGTTCAATCCCGCAAGCCGGTTCGTAACGTATATGAACTCACTGGAGGGCATCAGCTGTGCGTCGGCCTTCAAGATCCTCGGCACGCACATTCTCTATAACGGCTGGCAGGGTGCAAGAAGCATCTTCTGGAAAAAGAAACTGATCCCGAAATACGGACGGTATAAGTATTCGCTGTACAGCGATTTGCTGATCGGCTGGCTGCCGTTCTACAATATCCCTGACGTCGTGACGCGCGTCTGGGTCGCAAATCTCCTCTTTGCGGTGTTCAATATGTTCGGCTTTGCCAACAACCTGGAGATCTGCACGCGCAACATCAGTCCGAACGTACGCGAGCGAATCCTCGTCCGCTCCTACCCGATCAAGCTCTCCCACATTTTCCACTCGATCCTCGCAATCATCCTGCCCGTCATCATCGGCGCGCTGCGCTATGAGTGGGCGGATATCAACGTTTTCCGCTACGTGATCCCGATCACGTTCGTCGTGTCCGCAGCGCTGACCATGGTCTTTGCCGGACGCATCCAGGAGCGCATCCCCCAGCCGCCCATCGATAAAAAAGTGCAGATCAAGTTCTGGGATGGCATGTTCGGCGTCATGCGCAACAAATACAAGTGGATGAATACCATCGTCGGTCTGCTCGACTCGCTCGGCAACGGCATGCTGCCGTTTGTCACGATCCTGTATCTGTACACGTTCCGCCTCAGCGGCCTTCTCTACAGTCTGATCGTCGCGCTCGTATCATTCGCCGGAACGCCGCCGGATCTGTTTGCGCCGTATTTCATCCGGCGTTTCAGCTATAAACAGATCCAGATTTTCTACCAGCTTTCTCGTGCGATCGGAAACACGATCATCGTGCTCGCGCTGCTGTTCCTCGGCGACCGTCTGATCCTGTGCGGCACGATCTGCGTGGTCACACTGTTCCTTCTCGAAGTCTGCAAAACAGTGCCCGCGACCGTTTCCTACGATATGGAAGTGCGCATCAACGACTATCAGATGTATCTGTCCGGCGAACGACTGGAGAACTTCTCGGGCGTATTCGGCTGGTTCACCGGTCCGATCGTATCCTTCGTGGGTCTGATCATCCCGCTGCTGCTTTTAAAGTTCGGCTTCAACAGCAACTGGGACGTCCTGTTCGTGGACGACTCGCGCATCAAGATCATTGTCATCCCCATTATCATCGACATCATCGGCTATCTGCTGATGACGATCCCCTATCTGTTCTGGGATTATAACGACGAAAAGCAGAGCAAGGTCATCGCTGTGCTTCAGAAGCGTGAAGAAGTAACCGGAAGGACGGCTGAAGCGACGCCGCCGGATAGTGCGCAAGAGCTTGCGGAGGTGACGACGGAATGAAACACAAGACTATACCGCAAACCAAATCAGTCGAAGAACTGATGGCGCAGATTCCGGACGACGAGATCTGGACGTACCGTATCGAGGGTCTGCAGGAACCGCAGATCGGAACGGATCATGCGCACTCCGCCGGAAAAAAGATCCTGACGATCGTTTCCCTTCTGATTGCGATCGGACTGTCGATCTTTTTCTCGATCCGTGCTGTCCACACGCAGACGTTCAAATTCAAGGAATTGGACGACGGAACGTATGAACTGATCAAATACAGCAATCCCGGCAATATGCAGACGCTCAAGATCGACTTTGCCGATAACGACGCTTCCAAGCCGATCACCGTTCTGCACGAGTATGCCTTCAACTGCGACGATAAGCTTGAAACGATCCGCATAGGTGAAAGCGTCAATTCCATCGACGGAAAATCCTTCTACAGCTGCGAAAAGCTGCAAAATATCTTTGTGGATGAGAACAACGCGTTTTTCTGTGACGTTGACGGCGTGCTTTACACGAAAGATCTGTCCGAAGTGATCTGCTATCCGATCGACCACGACCAGTATTTACGCAGCAAAAACGGTTATGAATCGGAACTGACCGCAGATGACGACGAGTACGACGCTTACGTCGACGCAGTGCTGACATACCGTTTTCCCGCCGAGACCAAAAAGATCGGCATGCTTTCATTCAATTACGCAGAGCTCGAAAACATCTATCTGCCGCAGGGGCTTGAGACGATCGAGACGATGGCATTTTTCAAAAGCACAATGCTCCGAAACGTTTATACCGTCAGCGAAAGCGGTCAGTACCCGTCGCTGCCGGAAGGGCTGGCGTATATCGGATCCGACGCATTCAGCTACGACCAGGGACTCTCTTATCTGTATATCCCCGATTCCGTCACGTTCATCGGACACCACGCGTTCTGGGACACCGTATACAAAGAGAACG
>CADAGA010000214.1 GCA_902787275.1 Oscillospiraceae bacterium
ATAACGAGCGTGTCGCGGTGGATGAAATCACCGGGAGTGAGCCGATATAGCGTCGCGCTGTGAACCATCAGAATGCCGAAGGCAGAAAGCAGCAGGCAGGGGATCAGAAGAGAAAAATCGGTTTCCCGTAAAAAATCGCGGATCACACGCAGAGCCTTCATGCTTTCACCTCCAAACTTTCTATATTATACCTTGTAATCTGTAATATTTCAAGTAAAAAGACTTTAAATCCGAAAGAATATGTGCTATAATATGTAAGATTGAGAATCAAAGGAAAGGATCGAAGCGCGGAATGTTTGTTTTTGTCTCCCGCAGCACGGCGGAAACGGAATCATTTGCCGCATCGCTTGCCGATTCGGTACGCGCGGGCGACGTAATCGCGCTTTACGGCGGGCTCGGCGCGGGTAAGACAGCGTTCGTGCGCGGATTGGCTCGCGGACTCGGCTCGACGAGTGAAGTGAGCAGTCCGACGTTTGCGCTCGTGCACGAATACGAAGGCAGGCTTCCGATCGCACATTTCGACATGTACCGCATCCATACGCTGGACGATCTGTATTCCACGGGCTTTTTTGATTTTCTCGACGCAGGGTACGTTACGGTGATCGAGTGGTCGGAAAACGTCGAGGATTACCTTCCGGACAGACGGATGACGATCCGCATTGCGCGCGGCAGCACGGAGAATGAAAGGACGCTGACGATCGAAGATGCTAATACTCTCGGTTGAATCCTCGGCAGTAGCTGCCGGAGCTGCACTGATGCGTGACGGCAAGCTGCTCGGCGAGTTTTTTTTGAACGTCGGTCTGACGCACAGCAGCACATTGATGCCTATGGTCGTATCGCTCCTGCGTAACGCGGACGTTTCCGTGCGCGACGTCGATCTCTTTGCGGTATCGAACGGCCCCGGCTCGTTTACGGGCGTGCGAATCGGCGTCTCGACCGTGAAGGGGATGGCTCAGCCGCTTGCAAAACCGTGCGCCGGCGTTTCGACGCTTTTGGCGATGGCTTACAATTTGATCGGCACGGATTCATTGATCTGCTGTGCGATGGATGCCAGATGCCGGCAGGTCTATACGGCACTGTTCGAGTCGAAGGACGGACGGATCGTGCGTCTGACGGACGACGACGCTGTCTCGCTTGACGATCTTTTGGAAAAGCTGCGCGGCTTCGGCAGAAAGATCACGTTCGTCGGCGACGGCGCTGAGCTTTGCTATAACGCGTTTTGCGGCTGTTTGCCGGATATCGCGCTTGCACCGCCTTCCCTTCGCTACCAGCGCGCGTCGGGCGTTGCTGCGGCAGTATTCGCCGAGGACACGGAGATTCGCTCCGTTCCGGCGGAAGAATTAAACGTATCCTATCTTCGTCTCTCGCAGGCGGAGCGTGAAAGAAAACAAAAACTGGAGGCGCAAAAATCATGATTGCATTGGGCTGCGACCACGCCGGCTATCCTTTGAAGGAAGCATTGAAAGGTTATCTTGATTCCATCGGACGCACATACACGGACTTCGGCACGTACAGCGAGGAGTCTGTGGACTATCCGATCTACGCTGCAAAAGCGGCACATGCTGTCGCGGACGGCACGTGCGAATGCGGCATCCTCTGCTGCGGGACCGGCATCGGGATTTCCATCGCCGCAAACAAGGTCAAGGGCATCCGCGCGGCTGTCTGTTCGGACGCGTATTCCACGGAGATGACGCGCCTGCACAACAATGCCAACATCCTGTGCATGGGAGCACGCGTGATTTCTGAAGAAAAAGCGATTGAGCTTGCACAGATCTTCCTCAACACGCCCGCGCTGAACGAGGAGCGCCACCAGCGCCGCGTCAAGATGCTGGAAGACATCGAAAATGGAAAATTATAATTTCGGAGGGAATCCTATATGTCAAACGTAACGATCACAAACCATCCGCTCATTCAGCACAAGCTGCACCTGCTGCGGGACAAAAACACGCCTTCGTCGGAATTCCGTATGCTTGTCAGCGAGATCGCGATGCTGCTTTGCTATGAAGCGACGCGTGATCTGGAACTCGTCCCGGTCGAGGTCGAGACGCCCATCACCAAGTCGACGTTCAGCATGATCGCCGGAAAGAAACTGGCGTTCGTGCCGATCCTGCGTGCCGGTCTCGGCATGGTTGACGGCGTGCTTAAGCTCGTTCCGGCAGCTCGCGTGGGTCATATCGGTCTGTACCGTGACCCTGAAACGCTCAAGCCCGTAGAATATTACTGCAAACTGCCGTCCGACATCCAAGATCGCGAGGTCATCGTGCTTGATCCGATGCTGGCGACCGGCGGTTCGGCAGTCGATGCGATCACACAGATCAAGCAGCGCAATCCGAAGTCGATCAAGTTCATCGGTATCATCGCTGCGCCCGAGGGTCTGCGCGCGCTGCAGCAGGCGCATCCCGATGTGGACATCTACTGTGCAGCTCTGGATGAGAAGCTGAATGAACACGGCTATATCGTGCCCGGCCTCGGAGACGCCGGCGACCGTATCTTCGGCACGAAATAACGGTTTATCCTGTAAACGAAGGAAGAGATTGCAATGGGTTACGCCCATTTGCGTTTTCCGGCGGAAAGTGTTTTCCTTGTCACGGGCGGAGCGGGCTTCATCGGCTCCAATCTGTGTGAGCGTATTCTACAGCTCGGGTGTAAAGTAGTCTGCCTTGACAATTTTTCGACCGGAAAACGGGAAAATATTGCAGATTTTTGTAAAGACGATCGCTTTACATTGATTGAAGGTGACGTCCGGGATTTCGATACTTGCATGGATGCATGTAAAGGTGTTGACTTTGTCTTGCATCAGGCGGCGTGGGGCAGCGTCCCACGCAGCATCGAGATGCCGTTGACGTATGAAGAGGTCAATATCCGCGGGACGCTGAATATGATGGAAGCTGCGCGTCGGTGCGGCGTGCGCAAATTTGTTTATGCGTCCAGCTCGTCCGTTTACGGCGATCATCCTGCACTGCCGAAAAAGGAGGGTGAGGAGGGGAATCTCCTGTCGCCCTATGCGCTGACGAAGCGTGCGTGCGAGGAATACGGCAAGCTCTACAAGAAGCTCTACGGACTCGATACGTACGGTCTGCGCTATTTCAACGTGTTCGGCCGGCGCCAGGATCCGAACGGCGACTACGCCGCGGTGATCCCGCGTTTTATCCGTCAGCTGCTGCACGGGGAGACGCCCGTGATCTACGGTGACGGTCGGCAGTCCCGGGACTTCACGTACGTTGAAAACGTCGTGGAGGCGAATCTCAAGGCCTGCGTTGCCGATTCCGCTTCGGCAGGCGAGGTGTTCAATATTGCCTACGGCGGCAGAGAATACCTGATCGACATTTATCACTCGCTCGCGTCCGCGCTGGGCAAGGACGTCGAACCGCAGTTCGGACCGGCAAGAGCGGGCGATATTCGTCACTCAAACGCCGATATATCCAAGGCACGGCAGCTGCTGGGGTATGATCCCGACTACGATTTTGAGCGTGGTCTGCGCCTGGCGGTTGACTGGTATATCGAATATTTGCGCTAAAGGAGGATGGCAATGAAACGCATGTGCTGCATCCTGCTTGCAGTTTGCATCGCGCTTACTGCCTTGTGGCTGCCTGCATCCGCTGCGACACAGGAGGCGTACGACGCCGATCCCGTCGTCTTTCTGCTCGGCTATTCGACGGCTGATCTCTACTATGACGACGGCGTCAGCGCCGAGAAGGAACGCGTATGGAATCTGACTGCAGACGGCGTTGTCGATCTTCTTTTGGCAAACCTTCCCAAGACGCTCTGGGGTTTG
>CADAGA010000215.1 GCA_902787275.1 Oscillospiraceae bacterium
CCCTGACAGCCGTCCACGACAGCCTCCCGGTTGCCGCACAGCTCGATCTCCGCCACGCCGGAACGCACGACCGGCTGCGTATCGAACGATTCGTTCCATTTTTCGCGGACGTCGTCCATCCGCCGTCGAAAACTCCTGTGCATAAACACGCTCCCTCGCATAGTCCGTGACCTTCTTTTCATAGATATGAAGGAGGTGTTGGGATTATGAAACCGAAAGAATGGCTCGTGAAGATCCTTCCGGCAGCGGCGCTGCTGTGGCTGCTGCTGCGCTTTCCGCGTGAGATGACGGACGGCGTGCGGCGCGGTCTTACGCTCTGCGGTACGGCGGTCATCCCGTCGCTGCTGCCGTTTCTGGTGCTGTGCACGTTCTTCGTGCGCAGCGGACTGTGCGCGCTTGCCGGAGAAAAGCTGGAAAAGCTGACGCGCAGGCTCCTGCGTCTGCCGGGTGCAGCGGCGGGCGCAGTGCTGCTGGGTCTCGCCGGCGGCTATCCCGTGGGGGTGCGCATGACGGCGCAGCTTTTGGACGCGGGCAGCGTCACGCGCAGTCAGGCACAGCGGATGTGCCTGTTCTGCGTCGCGGCAGGTCCGGCGTTCGTCACGGGCACGGTCGGCGCGGCTATGCTCGGCAGCCGTGCCGCAGGCTGGCTGCTGTTCGGCGCGCTCACGTGCGCAAATCTGACGATCGGCATATTGCTTCGTTTCACGGACGAGGAGCCGTCTGTGCTTGCGCCGCGCGTCGTAAAACAACCCTTCGCGCGCAGCTTCTGCGAATCCGTGGCGGACGCGGGCGGCAGCATGCTGCCCTTATGCGCGTGGGTGCTGCTGTTTTCGGGGATCTGCGCCGTGCTGGAGCGAACGCCGCCGGGCATGTCGACACCGCTCATCTGTGTGCTGGAAGTGACCAACGGCTGCAGGATGGCCGCGGAAAACGGTCTATCCCTCCCCGTTCTCGCGGCGATCCTCGGCTTCGGCGGGCTGTCCGTGCACTGCCAGATCCTCTCGGACGTGACGGCATGCGGCGTACGTCTGTCGCGCTTCTGGGCATTCCGCGTCGTGTGCGGCGCGCTCGCCGCCGTGTACTGCGCGGGGCTTTTGCGTCTGTTCCCGCAGGCGCAGACCGTCGCGCTGCTGCGCTCGGATCTGCCGGTGCGTGCGGTGTCCGCATCCGTCCCGACGTCCGTCGCACTGCTCGCCACCGCGGCGGTGTTCATTCTCAATACCGCCAAAGAAACGCCCGCGCGCCTGCGCTCGCACTGAAATGCGAACGGATAAAATGGACAATTCAAGCATCGTCTCCTTCGTAAAAAGCTGCAAACGACACCGGAAAGCATGAAAACGGCAAGGGACTTTTTCTCCGAATCATCCGGATGAAAAGTCCCTTCTTGTATTATCCTTTTCGTTTTTCACCTAATGCAACATTCCTGCCGTACTTTGGGTGTATTACGCGATTCCCGCCACCTGTTTTCGCAAAAAGGTCAGATCGGAGGAGTTCACGAGATCGTCACCATTGACGTCGGCAGCAAAGAAAGCCGCGCCGCCGGACTCGATCTGCTGCAGTCCTGCCGCAAAAGCGCGCAGCTCGGTCATGTCACTGGAATTAACGAGACCGTCTCCGTTGACGTCTCCCTCGATCACGATCGTGTATTCCGCGGCAACTTCTCCGTTTTGATCCAGTACCCGCACTATCGTCCCCGTGCCGACCGTACTGTCCGCGGCGAGGCTGCCGTTTTCAACCGCCAAATAATCCGCCAGACCGTCCGCCGTCACGCCGGCAGGCAGACCGAAAAGGAATCCGTCGCGCAGTTCTGCGCCGCTGCCGAGCGTCAGCACCGGCTTCACGGACGCCGTAACGGTCACGACACATTCCGCGTACACGTCCATCGGCGCTTCCGCCGCGCAGGCGCGGACGATCATCGTGCCCTCAGCGTAACCGGTCACAACGCCGCTCGAAGAGACCGCGCCGCAATTTGCGCCGGTATATATGCTATAACAAACATAGGGATTGTCGGCGTTCGCGGGCAAAACGCTCGCCTCGAGCCGAACGGATTCGCCGACCGCAACCGTGAGCTGCTCGGCGCTGATCGAGATACTGCGCGCCGGCACGACCGGATCGTACGGTTCCATCGGAATGTCGAGGAGCACGACCGGCTCGTCCCCGATCCTATACGGAACGGCGTGGTAAAGCCGCGTTTCCTTGCCGGTGATGCCGACGAGCTTGGTTTTCACGAAGCCGGTGACCCAGACGCTGCTGTCTTCGCGCAGAAACAGCATCTTGCCGCCGTAGCCGGGCAGAAGCGCGCGCACGCCCGAAAGCAGGCTGCCGTCCTCGACCACGACAGGCTTCGGATAGGACGGCGCGTCCGTCAACGGCTCGCCGGTGCCGAGGAAATTGTCCGACTGCACGCACTGCAGACGGTTCGCACCCCACGCGAGCACAGTACCGTCCGTGCGCAGCGCAAAAACGCCGAAGCCGTTGAAGTGCACGGCGCAGACGTCAGCGAGCGGACTGCCGTCGGCGAACGTGACCTGCGTCGGTTCGTCGGCGTTCAGAACTTCCGGCAGCCCAAGGAAGTTGAAGGCGTTATTTCCATGCGCCCAGACCGAGCCGTCGGCGCGCACGAGCACGGCCGACAGAACCGAGACCTCCTTGCTGCTTTGGTCGATCTGCGCGAGTATGAAACCGTCGACTGCGTCGGACACGCACGTATACGGAACAGCCAGCGTATATTTGCCGTCGTTGATCCCGTATTTCGGCGGGTGGGTCGTCATGAACCAGACGCTGCCGTCTTTGCAGAAGGCCGCGTGTCCGCCGATCCGCCGCACGTTTGTGAGCACACTGCCGTCCTCTTTCCGGACGGGAGCCCAAACGGTTCTCCCGATCCCCTGGCCGACCGTGCACTGCGTATAGACCGCGCCCGTTTCGTCAAGTGCAAAGAAAGTTGTGTACGGCGCCGTCTGTCCCTTTGTAATCCTGACAGATTGGATATCCGTGATCCCGGTCAGCAGCTGGCCGTCCGCCTTCTCCTGCGCAGCGGACGTGCCGTCCGCGCAGATCATCCGCAGGATCCCGTCTTCTTTCGTATAGAATTCATTCGATAAAACAAACGGATCATTCAGTACGGAGCCGGCGCGGCTGATGCACGGCAGCTCCCAGAACTTCGTGACGCCGGTCAGCGGCATGCGCTCCGGATCGCGCACGTACCCCCATCCGTCGGGATAAAAGGATTCCTGACTGCCGAGCTGCTTCTGTACCAAACCGGTATACTGCACCGTGCCGTCGGTACAGAGGAGATATGTATTGTCGGTTCTTGCAAAGATCTCGCGGATGCCGGAGCTGCCGAACACATGGATCGCACAGGACGCCGAAAAGCCACCGTCGGTCGAGACAGCCGTGATGACGGCGTCTCCCTTCTTTTTCGTGAAAACGTTGCCGTAGCCGTCGACCATCGCCACGGCGGGATCGGACGACGTGAACGTCGCCGTGCGCGTGGAGGCATCGGAGGGAGAAAAAACGGGACGCAGTGTGACGTCCGCCCGGTTCTGCAGACGCAGCGTCTCATACGGCAGCGTCATGCCGGAAACCGGCGTGAAAGCGCGCATCGAAACGCAGCCAGCGCCGCAGTAATCGTCCCTGCCGGGCAGACCGACGTCCTCGGCGTGCAGCGTAAGGCAGTCGAGCACGTCGTCCGGCGTTTGCGTTTTGTCCGTCGAAAGAAAGTTTGCGCAGACAGCCGCCGCGAGCGGGCACG
>CADAGA010000216.1 GCA_902787275.1 Oscillospiraceae bacterium
GGAAACGTTCCGTGCGACGGAATATACGATCATGCCCGACCGGATCATGGCGGCAACCTTCCTTGCGGCAGCTGCCGTGACAGGCGGCGAAGTGTGTCTGCGGCGGGCGGCGCCGCAGTATCTCGTGCCCGTTCTGCCGTATTTTGAACAGGCAGGCTGCGTAATCAAGGTCTCCGGTGAGGACGTGCTGCTGCACGCGCCGAACCGGCTGCGCAGCGTCAGGCTCGTGCGCACGATGCCGTATCCCGGGTTTCCGACGGACTTTCAGGCGTCGGCGATGGTGATGGCGGCGCTTTCACAGGGGACGAGCGTCTTTGTGGAAACGATTTTTGAAAACCGGTACAGGCATGTGCCGGAGCTGCAGCGCATGGGCGCGCATATCACCGTCCACAACAGCGTGGCGGTCGTCGAGGGCGTGCCGGAGCTTTGCGGCGCTGCGGTTCAGGCGACGGATCTGCGCGGCGGCGCTGCGCTGGTGACTGCGGGACTTGCGGCACGGGGTGTGACGCGCGTGTCGTGCGTCGGACATATCGACCGCGGCTGTGAACGATTTGAGTATAACCTTGCGCTTTTGGGCGCCGGGATCCGAAGAATAGATACGGACATGGAATAGGGGAATGGAAAATGAAGAAAACGGGACGTGCGCCGAAAAAGAAGCCGCCGCTGAAACAGCGGGCGGCAGCCGCCCTCGTTCGGACGCTGGAAAAGGGCGAGCAAAAAAAGCAGACCAAGCAGCAGGATCGGAAACCTGCACAGAAAAAGACGCCGGCACGCAAGCCGGCGCCGTCGAAGCGCCCTGCGCCCGCGAGGCGACCGGCGCAGACGGGAAACGCTCCCGCGCAGACCGTGCGCAGACGCCCGCCCATGACCGCCGAGCAAAAAAGACGCCGCGCAGCCTACCTGCGCCGCCTGCGCATGCGCAAACGGGCGATCCGGATCGGTGCGGCGGCGGTCGCTCTGCTGATCGTGCTGCTGATCCTCTCGCGCACGGTGCTGTTCAAAATCAACAATATTGAGATCACCAACCCCGAGGACGCCGACTACACGGCGTCGCAGATCGTGACGGAGAGCGGAATCGTGTACGGCACGCAGAATCTGTTCAGCTGTGACATCGACAAGGTCGCAAAGAACATTGAAACCCGTCTGCCGTATATCGGCAAGGCACAGGTGGAGCGCGACTTCCCGTCCTCCCTTCGCGTGACCGTGACGCCGACGAAGGCTTCCGCCGCGATCGCTTTCGGGACAGGCTATCTGCTGATCGACGCGGAAGGCAAGATGCTCGAAAAAGTCGAGACCGCGCCGGAGAACATCGCGGTACTGCGGTGCAAGACGGAGTTCGAGCTCAATCTCGGCCAGTATATCGGCGTATCGCCGAACGGCAAGAAGCCGGACGACGCGACAAAGGCGGCCGCCGAGATGATCTCGCTTTACAAGAAGGTCAACGCCGCGGCACAGCAGGCGCAGATCCAGGAGATCACGCTCATCGACATCCGTGACGCGCGCGCGATCACGCTGATGTATCAGAACCGCCTGACGCTGCATCTGGGCACGCAGGACAGCCTGGAGCAGAAGCTCAAGACGGCGGCAAAGACGATCGCCGCGGAGAGCGACGCGTCCAGGACGCGCACGGGCGCGATCGACCTGACGAGCATCCCGTACGTTTTCTCCCGCGATACCTACGGCTCCGAGGACGGGGAAGAGACGACGGACGTGTCCGAGCCGGAGAGCGTTACGGAAACTGCGCAGCAGTAACGGCGCAAAAAAATTACAAATGGTCTTGTATTTTTAAGAAAAGTATGGTATTCTTCTATTGTGTATACTAATGTGGACAAGGTGTGCAAATAAACTTAGGAGGATCAGACATGGCATTTGAGATGGAAAACGAATTTGAAAGCGCTGTGCAGATAAAAGTCATCGGCGTCGGCGGCGGCGGCGGGAACGCAGTCAACCGCATGGTGGATTCCGGCGTTCTGGGCGCGGAATTCATCGCGATCAATACGGACAAGCAGATCCTGACCCACTCCCGTGCAACGCACAAGATCCAGATCGGTGAAAAGGCGACGCGCGGACAGGGCGCGGGCGGCAAACCCGAGGTCGGCGCCAAGGCTGCCGAGGAGAGCAAGGAACTGATCGCCGACGTGCTCAAGGGCACCGACATGGTCTTCATCACCGCCGGTATGGGCGGCGGCACGGGCACGGGCGCTGCGCCGATCATTGCGCAGACCGCCAAGGAGATGGGCATTCTGACCATCGGCGTCGTGACCAAACCCTTCAAGTTCGAGGGCAAGATGCGTATGAACCAGGCGCAGGCCGGCATCGCGAAGCTGTCCGAGCACGTTGACAGCCTGATCGTGATCCCGAACGACCGCCTTCGTTATATCACCGAGCAGCGCATGAGCCTTGCGCAGGCGTTCGCCATGGCGGACGAAGTGCTGCTGCACGGCGTCAAGAGCATTTCCGAACTCATCAAGGTCCCGGGCTTCATCAACCTCGACTTTGCCGACGTGACGAGCATCATGAAGGACGCCGGCTACGCGCATATGGGTGTGGGCAGCGCTTCCGGCAAGGACAAGGCGGAGCAGGCTGCTCTGGCTGCCGCTTCCAGCCCGCTGCTGGAGACGTCGATCGCCGGCGCGAAGGGCGTCATCATCAGCATCACCTCGTCCGAGGACATCGACCTCGAGGACGTCGAGGATGCCGCCAGCACCATCACCGAGCAGGCACATCCGGACGCCAACATCATCTGGGGCGTCGCGTTCGATCCGAACCTGGACGACGAAATGATCATCACGGTCGTGGCGACGGGCTTTGCCTCCGACAGAGCCGGCGCGTCCGCAGCCGTTGAGAGCTTTATGAACCAGATCCAGCAGGCGTCCAAGGAAACCGGCACGCCCGCTCCCACGGTGTCCGCCAAGCCCGCCGAGCCGGTGAGCGTCGTCTATGAGGCGCCGCCCGTTCGCAAGAAGGCGAAGGCAGAGTCGGAGGAGGCGCCTGTCGAGCCGCCCGTAGTGTCTACGCCGCCGACGCGCAAGTCTGCTCCCGCGCCGCAGTCGGCCGCTCCGCAGGGCGACATCGACGATGATGATTTCTATATGTATCTCAAGGACATCATCAAGACCAAGAACAATTCCTGATCGAAAAAACGTCAACCCCCTATGGGTCGCCATAGGGGGTTTTTTATGAGGGAAACTATGCAAACAAAAAAAGCAGTTCTTGCCGTTGTCGGCGCGGGCGTCCTCTGGGGCATGATCAGCCTGTTTATCCGTCCGCTGTCCGCTGCAGGGCTCGATCCTGTACAGATCGCCACGGTGCGCATGGTCACGGCGACCGTGCTGTTTCTCGGCGTGATCGCCGTGCGCAGTCCGGCAAAGCTGCGCGTACGGCTGCGTGATCTGTGGATGTTCGCAGGCACCGGTGTCGTCAGCGTTGCGCTGTTCAACTTCTGCTATTTCTATACCATCGTCCACAGCGAGGCGTCCGTGGCGGTCGTGCTGCTGTACACGTCGCCCGTATTCATCCTGCTGCTGTCGGCGCTGCTGTTTCATGAGCGCATCACGCGCCGCAAGCTGCTTGCGCTCGCGCTGACCTTCGCGGGCTGCGTTTGTGTGGCGGGTCTGACCGGCGGCGTCCGGCTGTCGGCTGTCGTGTTCCTGACGGGGATCGGTTCCGGTCTGTTTTACGGACTGTACACCATCTTCGGGCGTTACGCGCTTGAAAAGTACGACGCCGTGACCGTGACGGCG